>NZ_CM001441.1:1200000-1500000 GCF_000244895.1 Desulfosporosinus youngiae DSM 17734 | reverse complement strand
CCGTCGTTTCGTCATATCCGCTCAGCTCCTGAAGTACTTTCAAAGCGCTGGTATGCTCGCCATAGTCCCAACGGGCCTTTAAGATCGGAGCATCCTTGAGATCTGTGCTCCCTTCATATAATTTGCGAATTTTCTTGAAGAGGCGGTCCAGCATATCAAGATCTGGCAGGGATTCTCCGAGAGGCTTAATCGCAGCTTCTTTCCACTGAATCCAACGGGAAGAATTGGACATACTGCCTGCTTTCTCATAGACGAACGCTGCGGGGAGCATAATGACTTCAGTCTTAATGTCGGCCGGGTTGACCCCTGGCTCGCGCCAGAACTGGGCAGTTTCAATTTCAAAAAGGTCGGATACAACCAGCATATCGAGTTTTGTCAAAGCTGAACGAACCAGCTTTCGGTCCGGAATAGAAACCAACGAATTAGAGCCAACGTTAAAGAGAAGCTTAAACTCTCCTTTATTCATCATCTCAAAGAGTTTAACGATCGTGGCATTGATTGAGGGATTGTTCTTTGGCAAGTAGTTAAATCCATAGTCATTTTCTTTAGTAGCGTTTTCACCAAACCAGGCTTTAAGTTGGGCAACCAGATGTCTTTCATTGAACGACCCATTGCGCACAAGGTAATCACGCAAGGTCTTATCCGTATTAATGGGGTTCGGTAAATACCCCGGCAAGTTACTGACCAAGTTGGCCATATCTGTCGAACCCTGAACATTCGGTTCTCCGCGCAGAGCATTAATGCCGCCGCCTGCTTTTCCGATGTTGCCCAGCAATAACTGAATGATGGCATAAGCGCGAATCCCTTGCACGCCTGTGGTATGTTGAGTCATTCCCAGGGCATAAAGAATACTTGCCGGTTTTCCTTTACAAAAGACGTCCGCAATTTCCTGAATTTTTGCTGCCGGAATCCCCGAGATTTTTTCAGCGGTTTCGAAGGTATATCTGGAATAGTGGACTTTGAGCTTTGAGAATACACTGTCGGGATCATCTATACTATCGGTTTTAAGGGGCTTATTATCGGGTCCAAGTTGATAGCCCCAACTCGTTGTAGAATACTTCCTCGTTTTAGCATCATAACCGGAAAAGAGACCATCCTCCAATTTATAATCTTGATTAACCTTCAAAAGTGCATTAGTATAATTTAAAACATATTTCTCATCATATAATTTCTTCTCAATGATATAATTTATAATTGCGCCGAGATAGGCAATATCGGTTCCCGGACGGATTTGGGCGAAGATATCAGCTTTGGCGGCAGTCCGCGTAAAGCGTGGGTCCACAACGATTATTTTGGCACCGTTTTCTTTTGCCCTATTTATCCATTTCATGGCAATCGGATGGTTTTCTGCACAGTTGCTTCCTGCTATTAAAAAGACCTCAGCATTTTTTAAATCAGACCAGGAATTGGTCATGGCACCCCGGCCAAATGAAGGTGACAAACTTGCCACCGTAGGAGCGTGTCATATACGGGCCTGATGCTCGTTATAAGGAGTCCCGATCAATTCGCAGAACTTTTTAATCAGGTACGATTCTTCATTGTCAACTTCTGCGGAACCCAAAAAGGCAATACCCTCAGCACGGTTGACCGCCAGGCTTTCTGTCAGTCCGGTTTTAGCATTGACAACCTCATCGGCAGCTTTCCAACTGGCATCCCTGACTTCTTTCGTTTTTTTGGCAACAATGTCTAAAGCCTCTTCCCAACTGATGTCCTCCCAATGATCTGCTCCAGGTGCCCGGCGTCTTGGTTTTGTTACACGATCAGGCGAATTGGCAACGCTAAGTAAACTTGCCGCTTTCGGGCACAGAGTTCCTTCATTCGTCGGATGATCGGGATCCCCTTCAAGATGAATCAGCTTACCATCTTTCACATATAAGAGCATCCCGCATCCACCTGAGCAAAAATGACAAATACTAGGAATTTTTTGGCATCCTTCAACTTTTAGAGCATAACCTTTGGCCTGAGCGGCAGCCGGGTCAAATCCCAAGCCGGCAGCTAACGCAGCGATGGAAAGCCCTGATAGTTTTAAGAAACTCCGACGCGAAACAACCATCTCTTTTTCCTCCCCTTTTAAATGTTCATAAACCAACTTAGTTGAATTTTCTGATAATTACTCCATTCCAAGCTTATCTCTGTTTTCCTCTTTAGTCATCATTATGTTAATAAAGTAAATAAAAAAACTATTCTGTAAATTAAAATTTTTTTAAGAAAACAAGCCCCTCACATTCACTCAAAATCCTTAATACTTAGATTAAGCACCGGATGGAACAATTTTACTGGTCTCCCTACAGTTCCATATTTTAATTCAGATGTCACGACTCTGCCCTGTTCCAGAAACTCCAGATATCTGCGCACGGTAACTCTGGTCAAATTTACTCCCTCGGCAACTATTTCAGCCGAAACCGGTTCGTTTGTTTCACATAAAAAGGATAATATTTGCTTGAGTGTAAGCTCATTTAGTCCTTTAGGCAAGACTTGTTGACTGAAGTTGAAATTATTATTCTTCTGAACTTCAGTCATACTTTCTTCTGCCTCTTCGATTTTCTGAGACGAGGAAGTTTCTTTTTCTATGGGCAAGTCTCTGTGCATGGAAACCTTACTCATTTCATCAGCAATATCACCCAGACGTTCAACCATTTGGTTAAAGGCAAGCGCCAAATCTCCAATCTCCTTAGGACCAGTGACATCAACTTTCCCAGTGGCATGTCCGGTAGCCACATTACGCGTTCCCAGGGTAATGTCCCGGAGAGGATTAATAATAACTTTTTGGATGAAGAACCAAGTTAATAAAGCAACGATTAACGTCGCTCCTAAGCCAATCACAGCTAATAGAATCAACGAATTAACTATGAAAGCCTGAGTATAGCTTCTTGAAATTCCCACATAAAAGATACCGATAATATCCCCGTTGCTATCACGAATAGGCTCATAAGCCGTCTGATAATGTTCTCCGACAACGTTTGCTTCACCAAGGTAAACCTGCCCATTTTTTAAAACCGTTTGTGCTACCGCATCCGAGACCTTGGTTCCGATAGCTCTTTCACCATGTATATTCCGCACAGTCGTGGCAACTCTGGTATCCCCAAGAAAAAGAGTAACCGTATCTCCTGTCAGTTCCGCTAAATAATCTACAAGTTCTGTTTGATGAGAAATTTGAGCTTCCCCTTTGTAAAGCAGTCCACCTTTTACATGCCAGGGACCAGGATTTTTTAAACGAATAATTTCCATGCAGGTTGCCAGGTCGGTTTCAGCTTTGACGATGGCCGCATCGACCGCCCGAAGTTTCAAATGCCAGCCTAATACGAAGATTAACGTCGTTGCCAGGACAACCAGTGAACCAATCATCAGCATAAGAATTTGATGTTTTATTGAACTCAAAAAGGTCACACCTCCTCAGAGAGGGATCATATTCAATAAATTGACTATATTCAATCAATTCGTGATTCTTATTAAAAAACCTTTCTCTTTGTTAAACTATTTTATTTATACCTTTCATAACGGGAAGGAATTTCAGAGCTTTACGTGGAATTTGTTAACTAACAAGTGCCATAGAGGAGGCTGCTGAAACATGTCCTTATTTCGGGTGCTCTATGAGATTCTAAGTCAAAACGGTTGGGAATTTGATTTTGACAACAAAAATGGAATCATCAAACTTGAGATTCGCGGCATAAATACAGATTTTCACGCTTTCCTTTTTGTTGATGAAGAGCAGGAATCTCTGCTTTGCAACACCCATATTAAGCAAACGATCCCCGCCTCTAAACGCCTTGAAGTCTGCGATTTTATGAGCCGGGTTAATTACGAACTAGCCAATGGCAACTTAGAAATGGATATGGAAAATGGTGAGATACGATATCGCACATTCCTGGATCTCTCTGACGCACAGCCTTCTCAAGATCAAATACTGAATATTGTTTGGAACGGGGTACTGGGATTTGATACCTATTACCCGGGCTTAATGAAGCTCGTCTATGGAGATTACAGTGCGGAAGAGGCGGTAGCCTTTTGCATTGAGGATATTTAAAAAGAACCGCTGCAAAATGAATTTGCCTAGCAATTTGCTCAGGTATTTTTTAGGATAAGGTATTAGGATAAGATATTAAAAAGACCCGAAAGGCGTAAAAAACGTCCTCTCGGGCTGATTTTTTTGTACATAGTATTTTCCGAAAGCTGTTTTGCAACAGCCCTGCTTTTTTATCCAAATGTATTCATATCAGGTTAAAACCCTGCCTACCCCGCCATCGGTATGATATATAACAATATCATAATATAATGCACGATACTTCCGACTCCAATAAACAGATGAAATATTTCATGAAAACCAAACCGTTTCGGAAAGAAATCAAAGATCTTTGTGGCATATATGATGGCACCTATGGTATATGTAACTCCGCCTACGGCCATAAGAATGATCGCACCAATCGGCAAATTCTTAACCAGCTGGAAGAAGGGAACTAACGCGATCCAGCCTAAGGAAACATAAAAAGCTGAAGAAACATATCTTGGGGCACCGATAAACCAAATTTTCAAGAGCATTCCAATGATCGCCAAAGCCCAAACAACACAGAGCATCGCCCAACGCCACGCTCCTTCTAATCCGTAGTAAAAAACCGGTGTATAGGAGCCGGCAATTAACAAATAAATGGCTATATGGTCCACCTTTTTCAGGAGAAGTTCTTTTTGAGGGGTGGTTCGAACCCAATGATAAAGGGAGCTCGCCCCGTAAAGCAAAATCATACTTACTCCATAAATCGTCATGGTAATAAGTTTGGAGATGTTATGCTTACTTAAGATAATCAGAAACACAAGTCCTACAATTGCCGCCATAAACAGGACAAAATGTGTCCAAGTGTTCACCGGTTCCTTCATTTTCAAGCTCATCCGGAATTCTCCCCCACTAAAGTAATTCTGTATAACTTAATTCTAATCGTAAAATTCTCTAAAATCAATAATAATTGTTTTTCGGACATTGGTCAATAATAAAAAGGAAACCTCTTTATATTGTAGCAATAATTACCTGAGTAAGAAAAGCCTTAAAACATATAATAAGGATGTTCCAGTACACAAACATAATTTAAAGGAGGGTACCTATCATGGCAGGAGAAAGAAGTACTAACACACCAGCAACTCAAGGTGCAGCACAATCATTGGATCAGTTCAAGTATGAAGTAGCAAATGAAATGGGCCTTCAATTAGGCGGCGACCGCACAAGCCGCGAGAATGGATCAGTAGGCGGTCAAATGACCAAACGTATGATTCAGTTTGCTGAGGAACATCTTAAGGGTGGAACCAAAATCTAACTAAATAGGGTTAGGTGATTAAGAGGGATATCGCGAGATATCCCTCTTATTATATTCAACGATAGAACGAAAAGCAAAATTAAAAGGAGCATTTCGCTCCTATTTAATCGTCCCATCTATTTCTTCAAGATGCTTTTTCTTAGATGCCAAATGAGCTTTAACATCTTTAATTTGATGAGCACTTAATTCCTCGGCATTCTCTAATAAAAATTCTTCATTTTTATGAATGTTGCGAAGGGTTAATTCAATTTTCTTGAGATCTTCATTCTTGCATTTATTGCCATCGTTTCTTGGCATTGTTCATCACCTCATGGAATAGTCTATCCAAAGATGACGTATTCATCCGATTCTTTGAATTCTTCGCTTGAATAAACTTCTCCTTAAACAGCTATTCGTCTTAGACATCAAACCCTTGAAAAAAATAAAGACCTGTATCTTCGATAAATAACTATCGAAGATACAGGCCGCTCATGATTAAACTACTGAAAACGAACGATTAGTCTTTAACACTATAGCCGGCATTAACGACTGCTTTAACAAGATCCGCACGCTCAGCATCTCCGGTTACAATAGCTTCCTTGTTTGCCAGATCAACATTCACGCTTTCAACACCGCTTACCCCTTGCAGAGCTTTTTCTGCTCGCATTTTACAATGGTTGCAAGTCATACCTTCAATCTTCAGGATGGTTTGGCTCATTTTTTCACCTCCTAACACAGAAGCATCCAATAACTTCTTAAAAAATCAAATCTCTTTCTCTTGCATGGCAACTTTAATTTACCATATAAGCTTGTATACTTATCCCTCCCCAGATTCTGCAAATCAGTATCTAATTGGAAGGAAACTACACTCTAGAACCGATTTTGTTTTCTTAACATTCAGCCAGTCAAGACCACACTCTAGTCCGCCAGCCTCGTGTCATACCTTCTTAACAAGAGAGAACTTGTCACCACGGACACGGACGAAAACGCCATCGCCAGCCCTGCCCATTCCGGGGGCAACAGTTGTCCGGTTACCGGATAGAGAACACCCGCTGCAATTGGAATACCAATCGCATTATAAATCAAAGCCCAAAAAAGATTCTGTTTTATTTTACGCAAAGTTCTTCGGCCTAAACGAATGGCCCGTTCAACATCAAGGAGGTCGTTGCGAACCAGGACAACGTCCCCGGTTTCTTTGGCCACATCCGTCCCTGATCCGATGGCAATTCCTATATCTGCTTGAGCCAAGGCCGGCGCATCATTAATGCCATCCCCTACCATGGCGACTTTAAAACCCTGGTCCTGATATTTCTTAATAATACTAATCTTATCTTGGGGCAATATTTCCGCGATCACATCATCTATTCCAACCTGCTCGCCAACAACATTGGCGACTTTTTTATTGTCCCCGGTAATCATGAACGTCTTTAAGCCCAGGCGATGAAGCCTTGCTACGGCCTCTTTGGTACTTTCCTTCACGACATCGGCTAAGGCGATAAGTCCGATGACCTGGCCGCCTAAGGCAATAAAGCTCGTCGTTCTGCCCGATTCGGCAAGACGCAGAAAATCCTGTTCCGAGTCTTTAACATCTACCTTGTACTTGTGCATTAATTTAAGGTTGCCAATGAGCAGGGGCTGCCCTTCATAGACACAGGCAACACCATATCCCGCCTCTTCATGATACTCTCCAACTTCGTGCACTGGAATTTCTTCCTTCTTAGCTTCTGCGACCACAGCCTGAGCCAATGGATGAATCGAGGGATTTTCACCGGCGGCCGCAATTTTAAGAACCTCGTCTCTTGTGTAATCTGAATAGGGCAAGATATCCGTTACTTCGGGTGTTCCCTTAGTCAGCGTTCCCGTTTTATCAAATCCAACGGCTTGCAAATGGGCAATCCCTTCGAGTACTGCAGCAGACTTAAATAATATACCCCGGTTTAATCCTACGCCGCTGCCAACCATAATCGCTGTAGGAGTAGCCAAACCCAGTGCACAAGGGCAAGCGATCACTAAAACCGCAATTGCCGCCGTAAAGGCAAAGACAAACGTACTATCTAACGCAACATACCAGATCAGATAGGTCAGCACTGAAATGGCAACCACCGCCGGCACAAAATAATTTGAGATCTTATCCGCCAAACGCTGAATCGGTGGCTTTACGCCCTGAGCATCTTCTACCATTTTAATAATTCCGGAAAGAACGGTATCCTTACCTGTTTTAGTGGTTTTAACTTTGATGCTGCCCGAACGATTAATGGTAGCCCCGATTACAGGGTCCCCTACCCCTTTGTCAACGGGAATGGATTCCCCAGTCAGCATCGCTTCATCAATGCTCGCAGTTCCTTCAATAATCTCGCCATCGACAGGTATTCGTTCCCCGGACTTAACAATCGTAATATCCCCGATTTTCAGCTCGGAGGCCGCCACTTCCTTAACTTCACCATCGACCAATAAATGGGCTTTGTCGGCCTGCAATTCCAACAGCCGTTTCAGGGCCTGACCCGCTCGTCCTTTGGCTTTAGCCTCCAGATATTTTCCAAAGCGTACAAAGGTTATCAATAAAGCCGATGTATCAAAGAAGTTGGGTCCTTCAAAAAATAGTGAGGGAATAAACATATGAAGGGTTGTCATCAAACTGTAACCATAAGCGGCTGTAATCCCAATGGCCACTAAGACATCCATATTAGCGGAGCGGTTTTTTAAGGCATGGTAAGCACCGCGATAAAATGTCCAGCCAGCCGTAAACTGAACGATAGTTGCTAAAATAAGCATTGTATACATTAAGGAAGCAGACATGGGCAGAAACATAAGCGGCATGATAGGCAACGAGAGAATTCCGCTGAAAATGAGCCAATTGCGCTGTTTGACCGCAGCCCGGTCATCCTGATTATCCTCTTCATTCTCAATGGGAGTATATCCGGCATCCCGAACCTGTTCGAAAATTTCCCTCATAGTCACAACACCGGGGTCAAACTCCACTGTCACAGTTTCGCTCGCTAAATTAACAGCCACGCTCCGGACTCCCTGAGTACCCTTAAGTTTCTTTTCAATGGCTAAGGCACAATTTGCACAGGTCATACCGCCCACTCTAAATTGCTGCTTTCCTTCATCTGCGCTCTGAGCAGCATAGCCCAGATCCTTGATCTTCGCCAGGAGATCATCATCGTTTACAACATCAGGGTCTGTTTCCACTGTAAGTTTTTCGGAAGCAAAATTGACAGCGGCCGATTTTACACCAGGCATGGCCTTAAGACCTTTTTCAATGGTCAAAGCACAATTAGCGCAAGTCATCCCACTAATTTTAAAGAGCTGCTTTTTTTCCGCAGCGGCAGTCACACCCATTGTTTCAGTTGCTTTCTCCGGGTTATCGGGCTTTGCCAAGTTCTCCTGGTCATCCTGAGGCATCTGATTCTTTTCATCAGGATTATCCCGGTTCTCTTGATCCAGCTTCGGCTCATCTTGTCCATCTGCCGGAGGCACCAAGGAATAACCCGCCTCCACTATTTCTTTCTCAACATCTGCCAGATTGACCTGAGCGGGATCCCAAGTAAAGGCAACCTTCGAATCCTCTAACGATACCTGAACTTCCTGCACACTGGGATACTTTTCAAGAATCTTAGTGACATGGTTGACACAATGCTGGCACATCATCCCATAAACATGAATTTCTTTAGGTTCTTGTTTCGCGTGTTCCGTCATTTTTCATCCCCCAAACTATGATCCGTATTTTAGCGAATCATGCGAAAGATTGTCTTCAAAACCTCATCTACAACCTGATCCTCGCCCCCTTGGAGCCGCTCCTTAACACATGATTTCATATGTTTTTCCAGCAGCAGCCGGGCAGCCCCATCCAAAGCAGATTGAGCGGAAGAGATCTGATTCAGGATATCGTCACAATAAACATGTCGTTCGATCATACCTTTAATACCACGTACTTGCCCTTCAATACGATTCATGCGAGTTGTAAGTTCTTTAATCGTTTTCTCGTCATGATGACTTTTCCGTTCCCCTTGACCCATGGATTCATTGCCACAAACTGAGCAGGTATGTGCCTGCTTTTCATCAGAATTCATAGAACCACCTCTAAGCAATATAGTATACCCCCCTATACAATATGTCAATCCTTTATGTTCCTCAGAAAAACGCATCCTAAAAAATACTTCCTAAAACTGCCCTAAAGAATCCCACAGACCTCAAAGCCAGGCAGCTTCTCCCACAGGAGTGAACTCATCGCATGGAGAGGCGGTAAAAGCCCACAAACCGGTACGGGGAAACGGAGCCACGGGTTCACATCAGGTACTAACCGGAGGTTTGGCGGAGTCCCGCGCCGGTGAGTGGGCGAGCCTCGGAGTGCTGAGTGAACGGATGTGGGAGAAGCTGCCCGACCCAAAGGACGTATTTTCATCCTCTAATGGTGCTGCGGTAGCGGCATGAAAGGCTTCTCTGAAAAGGATCAAAACCCCATTTATTACATTTCCCACTTAATGGCATACTATCCATTACCAAATTCTCCTGTTCACCTTAACTCAACCACAGCATTGACAGTAACTCCAAACAAAAATGGGTGCTTCCTCCAAGAAGCACCCATTCCAGTTTATCCCTGATTCAACTCAACCTTCAATTCCCTTTTCGGGCCAATTCAAAACCCACGGAAGCAACTAACTTCCCCGAGGAAACCAACTCTTTAGCCGCATTAATATCCGTATACATAACACGATCTTCTTCAAGAGCAGCCACTTTTGACCGGACAAGCCGATAAGCACCTTCGCTTCCTTTTCCGAGTTTAAGTTCTCCTTTCCCGGCTCTCAGATCCAAGCCCTGGCAGGCAGCTAAAAGTTCCATCCCCAATACATGAGCCGTATTCTCTATAATACTTCGAGCCTTACGGGCTGCAATCGTTCCCATACTTACATGGTCTTCCTGGTTACCCGAAGAAGGAATGGAATCGACACTGGCCGGATGGGCTAAAACCTTGTTTTCGGAAACCAACGAGGCTGCAGAATACTGCACAATCATAAACCCGGAATTCAGCCCTCCGTTGGGGGTCAAAAACGCCGGCAGGCCACTTAGGTTTGGATTAACTAAACGCTCCAGGCGGCGTTCAGCGATATTAGCAAGCTCTGCCACCGCAATGCCAAGAAAGTCCATGGCTAAAGCAATAGGCTGACCGTGAAAATTCCCTCCCGAGAGCACGGTATTTTCTTCCGGGAAAATCAAAGGATTATCTGTGGCAGAATTGATCTCGATTTCCACGATCTTTTTGGCATACGCAACTGCTTCCTGGGAAGGGCCATGAACCTGAGCAACACAGCGGAGTGCATAGGCATCCTGCACTCTGGGGTGCTGTTCATCCGCGACAAACGTGCTGCCTTCCGTGAGCCGACGGATTTGCTGCGCCACAGCAATTTGTCCCTGGTGAGGACGTGCCGCATGAATTTTCGGATCAAAAGCCTTGAGAATACCCTCAAGGGCTTCAAGGGTTAAAGCGGCTGTAATGGTTGCCGATTCACAAAGAATCTCAGCATCCCAGACGGCCAAGGCTGCGATGGCTGTCATGACCTGAGTACCGTTAATAAGAGCCAGCCCCTCTTTTCCTTCCAGAACCACAGGTTCTAGCTTGGCCAGGGCCAAGGCTTCCCGCCCGCTCATGCGGCGCTCCTTATAGAACGCTTCCCCCTCTCCAAGCAAAACTAAAACCATATGGGATAAAGGAGCTAAATCACCGCTTGCGCCAAGTGATCCTTTCTCTGGTACAACAGGCACAATTCCTGCATTCAGCATGTTAAGCAAGGCCTGCAAAGTTGAAAGACGAATACCTGAAAAGCCTTTTGCTAAAGCATTTGCTCTCAGAAGTAAAATTCCTCTCACGACCTCCGGCGATAGGGGCTCCCCTACTCCGGTTGCATGACTCATAATAAGGTTGCGTTGTAACTTCTTAGCATCATCTTTGGAAATCAGGACATCGCTGAACTTGCCGAAGCCCGTGGTAATTCCATAGACTGTTTGATTTCCTTCAATTAACTGATCCACATACTCCCGGGATTTCAGGACTTTTTCCTTAGCTGCAGGATGTAATTCCACCTGGGCACCGTACCGTGCAACCGCAACTACTTGCTCTAAGGTAAGGGTTTCACCATCTAAAGTCACTTTGGCTTTTTCTGCTAATACTACGCTCATATTCGGCCTCCTTCTAGAGCAATGAAAAAGAGGATTAAGCTATAAACCTTCGTCTATAGCTTAGCCCTCAAACATCTAATAACTCTGAGCATACCCTATTTTATTGCAACTTTCATAGTTCAATACATTTCTGAAAATAAGAGCAAACTGCAAATCTTTACAAATGATTTATTCCTAAACCGCAAACCTCATGTTCATGCCCTTTAATCGGGGCGCCAATCATTCCATACATGCTGACAGCAATCCAAAGGTCATCTAAATCCTCCAGCGTGCGCGGCCCTTTGACAATAGCAAAGCGAAGTCCTACTGTACGCAAAATATTTCCCAATTGAAGAGGCCCCCGGCCCAACCCCTGCAAAGCATCAAGAATAGCATGATAAAGTGCATGTTGAGAACGATAACTGTCATCGGTCAAACCCTGGCGTTTAGCTGCAGTTTCAACGGCCGCGATAATCTTTTGCACGTCCATAGAGCCCACCTTACCCGTTACCACATCGAAACCCTTTTCCCGAGCAAGAGAAACATAATCGTCAGTTTCATTTCCTTCGGCCATAGCAATCAGTAAGGCCGTTTTGCCTAAAGATGAACAATGAATCATAATAACCCCCAGGTTTAATACATGAACGTTCTTCTTCTATCTATATCAGCTCTGCTTTAACTATCAGCAGCTGAC
The DNA here is from genome assembly GCF_000244895.1 of Desulfosporosinus youngiae DSM 17734. Lineage (NCBI taxonomy): Bacteria > Bacillati > Bacillota > Clostridia > Eubacteriales > Desulfitobacteriaceae > Desulfosporosinus > Desulfosporosinus youngiae. Next base: position 1,487,871 of record NZ_CM001441.1, on the reverse strand, counting down.
CCTACTAATATCATAGTCGAGAAACGCCCATCATTCAATACTAATTTTTTATCATATCTATCCCCGGGCTGGTATACCGGCTCACGCGGGTTGCATTCAAAACAGCTAAGAGAGCAACTCCCACATCAGCAAACACCGCTTCCCACATAGTGGCCATTCCTAAGGCTCCAAAGAAGACAAAACCCAGTTTAATTCCCAAGGCAAAGAAAATATTTTGCCAAATAATCTTCTTGGTAAAACCGGCAATATTAATGGCGGTCAGAAGTTTAGTGGGCTGGTCTTCCATAAGGACTACATCAGCAGCCTCGATTGCGGCGTCCGAACCCAATCCGCCCATCGCTATTCCAACATCCGCACGGGTGAGGACCGGCGCATCATTAATCCCGTCCCCCACAAAAATAACCTTCTCACTGCGGTCCTTTCCCGCCATCAGCTTTTCTAACCATGCCACTTTGTCTTGGGGCAGCAAATCTGCATGGTATTCGGATATCCCTAAATCATCTGCGACACTTTGGGCAACCGTTTGCAGATCTCCTGTTAACATAACCGTTTTAATCCCAGAGTTCTCCAACGCTTTAATGGTTTCCTTCGCGCCGGATTTAAGGCGATCAGCAATAAGAAGATCTCCCGCATAGTCTCCCGAAACCGCAACATAAACCAGAGTTCCTTGCCCATTGGCCTGGGTAGCGGGAATCTGAATTCCGGCTTCTTTTAATAAAGCGGCCTTTCCTACTAAAACCTCAAGCCCTTTGATTTTGGCCTGGACTCCCTTCCCGCTGATCTCCTTATAATCTTCAACTACCTCCGGGTCAAGAGGTAAAGCGTAACTATTGCGAATAGATTTGGCAATCGGATGACTGGAGTGAATTTCCGCGGTTGCCGCAATCTCCATGAGGAATTCGGAGCTGAATTCCTTGGCTGGGTTCACGTTTACTACTTCAAAAACTCCTTGGGTCAGGGTTCCTGTTTTGTCAAAAACGACGGTTTTCACCTTAGTCAGTGCTTCCAGGTAGTTGGCCCCTTTGACAAGAACCCCATGTCGTGAAGCTCCGCCGATCCCGCCAAAATACCCTAAGGGAACCGAGATTACTAAAGCACAAGGACAGGAAATGACGAGAATTGTTAAGGCCCGATAAATCCATTCACTAAACGCCCCCCCGCCAAGCAGAGGCGGAACTATGGCAATTCCCAGGGCAATTAACACAACAGTAGGGGTGTAATATCGGGAAAATGTGGTTATAAATTTCTCCGTAGGGGCTTTACGCGCACTGGCATTTTCCACAAGATCAAGAACTTTTTGCACAGAGGATTCCGCATATACCCGGGTAACTTTAACTGTGAGGACCCCGCTGGAATTGACCATTCCAGACAAAACAGTGTCTCCTGCTTCAACTTTCCGTGGAACAGACTCTCCTGTCAAAGCAGATGTATCTACAAAGGAAGTGCCTTTAACCACTTCCCCATCCAGAGGAACCTTTTCCCCGGGACGCACCATGATGAATTGTCCAATTTGAACATCTTCAGGGGCAACCTTCAATACCTCCAATTGATGAACGAGATTTGCATAATCCGGTCTAATATCCATTAAAGCCTGAATTGAGTGCCGTGAGCGGTTGAATGCCAAGCCTTGTATATACTCGCCAACCGTATAAAATAACATTACCCCAACCGCTTCAGGCAATTGGTTAATGGCAATTGCTCCGAGGGTTCCAATGGACATTAGAAAGTTTTCATCAAATAGCGCCCCTCTTGTCATATTTCGCAAGGCTGTAACCAGGACTTCATAGCCAACCAGAAGATAGGCTGTTAAAAAAAGCGGGTATTCTATGATCCTCGGAAGATTTACCCCAATTATGGGCAATAACAGTCCTATGGCAAGCAAAGAGCCTGCAGCAAGCATGCGTACTTTTTGCCGGCCGGCGTCTGAAGCATTCTCTTCTTTTTGCAGACGCCTGCTTATTTGGTCCAATGGTTTTAAGATAACACCTGGCTCAATCCGGTCAACAATACGTTGAGCAAGTTCAAGCGCCGCAGGAGGCAGGTAGACCGTTTGCGTAGCAAAATTCAGGGAGGTTTCTCCAATCATTTCTTCAGAGCAAAAGGCTTTTTCAATTTTAATCGCACAATTTGCACAACATAAACCTTCTAACCGGTACTTAATCCGTTTTTGACCTTCTTGTTCTCCATTCATTCTTTTCTCCTCCAAATCAATTATATCTGTAAATTTCTATCCGCGGCCTTCTGAGATAAGCTCCAGGCCATCACGATAAAGGGATTTGACATGCCCATCATCTAAAGAATCATAAACCGGCTTTCCTTCTCTGGAGTATTTACCAGACTGTTGCTCATGATAACACGCAATTAAAGAGATGCAGAGGATTGATATACCTGCCCACTTGATATTCAGTGTTTGACTAACTGACTCGCTCAAATCAGTATAGACACATACTGATTCACAAATCGGACTATCCAGGGACAGTTCTAAGAACGATTATTTCCAAGTTCCTCCTTCTTTTTTGCCATGACCAAGCATTTTTCATATATGATCATATGCTTATGTGTTCATATTTTAATTATATTCAAAAACTTGCTTAATGCAATATCTTATATAAAAAAAACTAACTTTGTTTCTCAGGCAAAGTTATTGTTTTTATAACCCAATAAAGCATAAATTAAGCGCGGCTTTCTTAAAAAAGCCGCGCTTAACATGGATCACGCTATGTCAAATCAATTGATCTATCCTAGTGGACTTGATACATCCCATGACCCTGCATATATTGGAAAATTCCTTCGCCGTGTTCCTGTTCTTCCTTTTGGATATGATTGAGGATCTGACGTATATTAGGATCTCTGAATTCAAATATCGCAGTATCATATGCACCGGACACATACTTCTCAGTCATTAACATGTCTGTACAAAGTTTAGCATCCACTTGATTATAAGCTTGATTGCCGCCGGCCATCTGTTGCGGGTTTGGCATTTGCTGGGGCTGAGCTTGTTGTCCTTGCTGATTTTGCCCTTGCTGACCTTGGTTTTGTTGCCCCCCCATGTTAGGCATCTGTCCGCTCAATAACTGATTGATTGTATCTAAGTGTACTTGCTCTTTACCCGAATAAGAGTTAAATAACTGCTTCAATTGAGGATCTTGAGCTTGGTTAGCATATTTGGCGTATTTGTCGACACAGATTTCCTCATGAGTTTTTTGGTCCATTAATAGTAATTTTTCCTTCTCGGATAATTGAATCAATATAAAGCACCTCCTTATTCTGCTTTATATTGTTTTCCATAATCGGGATTCTATGCATTTACCGTTGGTTTTAATTCCATCAGTGGTCGTGTTTCTACCTTAAATTGTTCAACCACATCTTGTATCTGGTTTGCACTGTGGGCTAAGGTTTGAGCTGTTGCGGCAACACTTTGCATTGTTGCCGTCACTTCCACAGTCGACTCCCTGATGGTTTCTGTTTTAAATACCGCTTCTTCAGAAACTTGCCTGACTCTGTCAACATATTGATTTATTTCTTCTATACTGCTAAGCATTTGCTCGCTGGAGGCTGCAATATCAGAAATATCGCGGGACACTTCCTGAGTCGAATTGGCTATAGTAGTTAACGTTTCTTGTGCCTCCTGAATAGAACGCACACTTTCTTTAACTTTAGAATCGGTCTGCATCATTCCTTGAACAGAGTGGCCGATACTCTCTTGGATAAGGGTCGTGATAACGGCAACTTCCTGAGTGGATGAGGCTACATTTTCTGCCAGTTTACGAATTTCATCGGCAACAACGGCAAAGCCCTTTCCGTGTTCTCCCGCTCGTGCAGCTTCTATGGCGGCATTAAGCGCTAAAAGATTGGTTTGGCGTGCCACCTGAGCAATCGTCTCCGTGATTGTACCGATCCGATTTGATTGCTCAGCCAGATCTTCTATTGTCCGCATAGAATTAGTTACCGATTCATTTGTCTCTTCCATCGTATTCACAATGATTAAAAGTTTGGCCAAGCCGTCCCCCGAATGCTTCTCAGATCCGATGGCCTCATGAGAAACAGACGTAGCCCTTTCCGCGATCATTTGAGCAGCATTTTCGATTTCTCTGACCATTACCAGCAGCTGTTGTTGATTCCTTGCTTGTTCCTGGGCATCCGAAGCCATTTGAGTTGTATAATCCGCGACACTGCTGTTGGAAGCAGTCACTTCTTCCGAGCTTGCTGATAATTCCTCAGAGGAAGCAACCCAAACTTTTGACATCTCGCGTAACTTAGTAATAATCGTTCCGAAGTTATTCATCATGTGATTAAATGAGCGCCCCAACTCAGCAATTTCGCTTTTTTCTGAAACCTTGACTCTTTGCGTCAGATCCCCCTGGGCTACCAGAAAAATCTTTTGCTGCATACTATAGATGGGTTTTAAAAACCGAATATAATTCTTTAACGAAGCAAAGATTCCTACCAGAATACCTGATAAGATAAAATAGATCACCATTAAAACTGACTTAGACCGGTCGAGCTGCATTGCATAAGCAATGACAACTCCCATGGCTGAGATCATAGGAACCACTGTTACTAATGTTTGACCTATATACTTAACCAAGCTAATTGTTTGTTTTTTTGGTTTTCCTTTCTCATTAGCAACTTCCATATTTATCATCCCACCTGTTTTTTCAGTTGCTTCCACCCATAAACATAGTGTAATTGTATGAAAAGCACCCCTGGGTGAATCCTTTGCTCCCCTATGCTTGTGGCACTTAAATAGACGGTCTCCGCTGCCGAGAAATCATTAATTTGGCGGTACAACTGTTCTCGAATTTCATGACAACGTGCTGCCAGGTTTTCACTTGCCGACCCATGTCCGGGAAAATACTGCTGAGTACCGAGAGCTTCTATTTTCTTGAGGCTTTCTAAATAACTTGGCAAACCGCTCACCGCTTGACCGTTTTCCTGCCAGATCCCCGGATAAGGAATCTCATCCGGCAGAAGCATATCTCCGGAAAAGAGGATGGAATCTTTCTCATTATAAAAGGAGAGATGCCCGGCCGTATGGCCAGGTGTGGCAACCGCGCGCAATAAGTTATCACCCGCCATAATGGTCTGTTCCGGTTCGATAAAAGTCACCTGCTCAGGTAAGGCAGTTAAGTGCTGAAGCCGTTTGGATATTTTAAGCATTCCTGAAATTTCCGTCTCCGGGACACCCCACTCTTTAATTGCCCATTCATTAAGCAGGGAAAAGGCATCTCCATGTACAAAACTTGCCCACTCCTGGTGATCCCTTGAACTAACAAGAACTCTTGCCCCTTCTTTAGCAAAGGTATTTGCTGCTCCTGCATGGTCAACATGCCAGTGGGAAACCACTACCTGTTCCAGCCGTTTAATCCCCACCTTTTTCATTCCTTCATTGACTGCTTCGATGACTTCCGGAGTATTCGTCCCGGCATCTAACAGCGTTGGAACCTCCCCCGCGAATAAATATAGGTTAACAGCCTCAACATTGATGGGAACAGGAATTGTTAACTTATAAACATTCTGAGAGACTTCTTTAATGTCTGGCATTTTGTTATTCCCTCCTGTGAAAATGAATATTCATTCATTGTTAGGCAAATAGACCCTCATGCCGCTGTCACATTACCATCAGAGGATGAAAAGAGAGTACTCCCGGGCCGGGCAGCTTCGCCCACATCCGCTCACCGCAGCATTCCGAGGCTCGCCCACTCGCCGGTGCGGGACTCCGCCAAACCTCAGGGTAATACCTGATGTGAACCTGTGGCTCCGTCTTCCCGCACCGGCTTGTGGGCTTTTACCGCCTCTACATGCAATGGGTTCGCTTCTGTGGACGAATCTGCCCTGCTTGCGGGTCTGGGGATTCTTCCGCATGTCTTTAGGGTCTTTTTCGGGGTAGACTATAAAAAGTGATTACAGTATGATAAACCTAATCTAAACTGTCTCTTACAAATCTCCGGATAAAGAATTACAGTCAGGAGGATACCAATGATTGATAAAACTCAAACCGCCCAAGAATTTATTCCTCTTCCATATCAGGTTGTATGTGAGTATTGCCGCAAAATGATATTTTTTCCGGCACTGACAAGAGAGAAACCATCTATGCCTTATGCGAGAAATGCTCTCAATTTATGGATGAACCCAATGTCTCGGAATCTTAAACTTCAGGGATTAGCAGAGAAGGCCATGTCATTAACTGACTATGGCCTTCTGTTGTGATACATGTTCATTTAGCACTTAAGGCAAGTCGCCTGTTAAAGGGTTTTAGTAGTTTACCGGATATCCCTCTTTTTCGATAATATATTTAGAGATTTCCTGGCGGAGTCCGATCATATCTACATTGGGTCTGCGGACGAGCTTACGCATTCCGGCTAAGACAGTGTTGAGGGCATCCCCCTTCTCGACTGCACAGAGTACTTCTTTAGCCTGCTGCTCAAGAATATTAAAGGCAGTGTAGGCTCCTAAGGTCGCTGCTTTCTCAACGAAGGCTTTATGCTCCTCAGAAACATCCATGGTTTGAACTTTTTGCGCCCGAAGAACGCCGCTTTCCATGGCATAGACTTGAAGGACCATCTCTGCCATGCCTGTTAAGACATATTGGTTCTCCTGCAAAGCCATGCCAACGTTTTGAGCTGCTAATCCGGCTGCCATTAAACATAATTTTTTCGCTTTTTGGGTCATTTGGTTAAGAGCTTCCAACCCTTCTGCCTGACCGCCCATTCCCGCAGAAATAAGGTCTTTACTTACGGCAGCAGCTGCTTGGAGCAAGGGCAGTTCACCGGTCATAGCCCGTTTCAGGAGAGTTCCCGGTACAAGAAGGCGATTGATCTCGTTCGTTCCCTCAAAGAGACGATTGATGCGGGAGTCGCGATACATACGCTCAATCGGATATTCCTTAATAAAGCCGTAACCGCCATGGATCTGGACTCCTTCGTCCACAACGTAATCCAGAACTTCAGATGCATAGACTTTATTAAGAGAGCATTCCACAGCATATTCCTCTAAGGCCTTGCCAGCCTCTTTGCGGCAGTCTCCGGTCAGATCGAGGCCATGGAATCCAGCCTGCATAAGGCCGGCAGTACGATAAACAACGCTCTCTGCCATATAGGTCCGAGTCGCCATTTCGGCAACCTTACTTTGAATTGCTCCGAAGGCATTGAGTGCAGTTCCGAATTGTTTGCGCTCAGAGGCATATTTTAAGCTTGTTTCGATAACCGTATGAACAGCCCCCATGGCCGCAGCTGCCAGCTTAAAGCGTCCGACATTCAATATATTAAAGGCAACAACGTGCCCGCGGCCGAGTTCTCCGACTACATTTTCAACAGGCACCATGACGTCTTCCAAGATAACTTGCCGGGTAGAGGAGCCTTTAATTCCCATCTTTTGTTCTTCAGGTCCGAAAGACAGCCCCGGCATTTCCCGCTCAACAATGAAATTGGTCATTTTTCCGTCAACTTTGGCATAGACCAGAAAAATATCCGCAAATCCGGCATTCGTGATGAATTGCTTTGTCCCATTCAGGCGATAGTGGGTTCCCTCTGCATTCAGAACCGCCGTCGTTTTTGCTCCCAGGGCATCGGATCCCGAACCGGGTTCAGTTAAGCAGTAAGCCGCAATTTTAGAACCGTCGGCCAGCCCCGGCAGATACTTGGCTTTTTGCTCCGGAGTACCAAAATAGACGATAGGCAAGCTGCCAATTCCTGTATGTGCCGCGTAAGAAACTGCAAACGAACCTCCGCGGGGAACCTCTTCACCCACGACCACAGTAGAGGCTTTGTCCATGTCCAGCCCGCCGAACTGTTCCGGAACTTCCAGCCCCAATAAGCCTAATTCCCCGGCCTGACGCATAAACTCCCGGACAACACCATCTTTTTGCTCCTCCATCTCTTCGATTTTCGGAGCAACCTCCTTGGTCATAAAATTGTGGGCCATTCTCTTAAGCTGCTTATGATCTTCATTTAACTCCTCACGGACATATACCTGATCCGGAGAAACTTCAGTCAGTAAAAACCCGCCTCCGCGTAATTCTAATTCCATAATTATGCCTCCTCTTTATCGAGGTACGAGGTTCGGACCCAAATGCTCTGCTCTGCACCCCGTATCTTTTTCTTGTTTTCAAAAAATAACGTTCTGCCGGCTGGGACGGTTCCCCGGGTTTTAGCCATGCGGAGAACCGTTCCCACGCTTCCTGTACTTCGTCCTGTTTGGGGAACTTCATTTTACAATAACTCGTATATCCCGGCTGCTCCCATGCCGCCTCCGATACACATGGTGACCATACCGTACTTCAGCTTACGCTTGGTCATTTCGCTCAGGAGAGTAGCGGTCAGCTTTGCACCCGTACAGCCCAGCGGATGTCCGAAGGCGATAGCTCCCCCATTGACATTGACCTTAGCCGGATCAATTCCTAAGGTCTTAAGGATCGCCAAGGATTGGGAAGCAAACGCTTCATTTAATTCAAATAAGTCGATTTGGTCAAGGGTCATGCCGACTTGCTTTAATACTTTAGGAATAGCCTTTATCGGACCAATGCCCATCAGTTCCGGCTCCACGCCTGCAACAGCGTATCCGCGCCAAACAGCAATGGGTTTCAAATCCAGAGCCTTGACTTTTTGTTCAGACATCAGAAGAGTCATAGCTGCACCGTCACTAGTCTGGGACGAGTTCCCTGCTGTTACGGAACCTCCGTTTTTAAAAGCTGTCCTTAATTTGGCAAGGGACTCTGCTGTGGTCTCGGGACGAATCCCCTCGTCTTTGGAGAACCACTTCTCCCCCGGTTTTCCATACATGGGAAGAGGAACAGGTACAATCTCATCGTCAAAACGACCGCTGCTCTGAGCAGCCCAAGCCTTTTGATGGCTTGCCGCAGCAAACGCATCTTGTTGTTCACGGGTTATCTCGTATTTCTTGGCCACATTCTCAGCGGTTATACCCATTGAGACATAGGCCTGAGGAACATGCTCCACTAAATAAGGATTGGGTGCAGGTTTCATACCGCCGAGAGGAACCGCTGACATGCTCTCTGCTCCTCCGCCGATCATCACGTCTGCTTCGCCTAAACGAATTCGGTCGGCGGCCATAGAAATCGCCTGCAGACCCGAAGAGCAAAAACGATTGATGGTTACCCCTGGGACATCAATGGGCAATCCAGCGCGCAGAGCCATGATCTTGGCCATATTCATCCCTTGCTCTCCTTCAGGAAAAGAGCAGCCAATAACACAGTCTTCTATCTCAGCCGGATTGAGAGAAGGAACCCTTTTCAGAATATCTTGTATAACATAAGCACCTAAATCGTCCGGTCGAACCAGAGCCAAGGCACCTTTGACCGCTTTACCGATCGCTGTCCGTTTAGAATCTATAATGAAGGCTTCTTGCATGCTTTTCCCCCCCTAATTCCGTAATGGCTTGCCTTTGGCGAGCATATGGCGGATACGATCCTGGGTCTTTGGTTCTCCGACTAAGCTCATAAAGGCTTCACGTTCGAGATCTAAGAGATATTGTTCATCCACGAGCATTCCTGCCGGGCGATCTCCGCCGGTTATGGCGTAGGCAATTTTTTTGCCGATGTGCTGATCATAATCGGAAATATAATTCCCTTCCCGCATACCATTCAGAGCCATTTCCAAGGTTGCCCGCACGCCGGCACCGCCGATTTTATACTTCGTTGGCAAATTAGGTCTGAAATTACGAGCCATGTCAATAACCCGTGCTTTGGCATCCAATATCACGTGATCCGGATTCATGCTGTAGCGGTCATGGGCTCGCAGGAAACCAAGCTGACGCGCTTTTTCCGCACTTGTTGAAACTTGAGCCATAGCTACTATTTCAAACCGTTTGGCAAAGAAATAATCAGGAGATACTTGTACTCCCGGGAGAATTCCTTCCATAGCCCGTATAGCCATTTCCTTGGTTCCTCCGCCGCCGGGAATTAAGCCGACTCCAACCTCAACCAGACCCATATAGGTTTCCGATGAAGCTTGAATAGCGTGGGAGTGCAGGCAGACTTCCGCACCGCCGCCGAGAGTCATTCCGAAAGGAGCTGCTACCACAGGTTTTTTGGCAAATTTCAGAGCCATTGTTCCGTTTTGGAATTGGCGAACCATATAGTCCAGGTCATCCCAGTTTTCATCTTCTGCTTCTAAGAGAATCTGCATCAAATTAGCGCCTACGCAGAAATTCTTACCTTGATTGCCGATGACCATTCCCAGATAGTTCTTCTCGACTTCTGCCAAGGATTTATGAATCATGGTTAAAATATCTTCGCCGATCGAATTGCTCGGAGAGTGAAATTCGAGGCAGGCTACCCCATCACCAAGGTCAATCAGGCTTGCTCCGGAATTGCCCAGAATTTCCTTGCCGTCTTTATGGGCCTGCTTAAGGGAAAAGGCATAGGGACTGACTGCTTTTTGATGATACTGTCCATCTCCAAAGTAAGAGACCTGGCCGGATTCGGATTTTTGATAGAATCGCCCGTCTCCTTCCGCAAGAACCTTTTCAACAAGAGGAGGCAGGGTTCCGCCTTCGGCGACCACACGATCCGCGACTGCTTTGACCCCCAGGGCATCCCATATTTCGAAGGGTCCCATCTGCCAGTTAAAGCCCCAGCACATACCTTCATCAATTCCGGAAAGGTTATCGGCAATATCCTCAGCAATCGTCGCTGCATAGAGCAGGACTGGTTTTAAAACATTCCAGGCAAACTCTGCCCCCGCATCTTTGCCATTTACCAAGGTACGCATCTTTTCCGTCAAGCCGCCGGCTGCTTTAGCTTTATCTAAGGAAGCAAACTTGACCTTTTTCTTGGGAACATAGGTCATCGTCTGAGGATCGAGAACTTCAACGACTTTGCCTTGAGGTCCTTTGGACTTCTTATAGAAGCCCTGCTTGGTTTTATCCCCCAGCCAGCCATTGGCCAGCATTGTATGCACAAATTCAGGTAAGGTAAAATTATCTTTTTCCTCAGGTACTCCTACAGCCACAGTATTAGCTGTGTGAATAAAGGTATCAAGTCCGACAAGATCAACCGTTCTGAAGGAGGCGCTCTTCGGACGCCCCATCACCGGACCGGTGAGAGCATCGACTTCATCGATGGTTAAACCGGAACGGATCATTTCCTGAAGAGTTATTGCCAAACCGAAGACACCGATGCGGTTAGCGATGAAATTCGGTGTATCTTTGGCCAGGACAACCCCTTTTCCCAAGACTCTCTCGCCAAACTCGGATAAGTAAGCAACGATTTCCGGGTCGGTGTCGGGGCCAGGTATAATTTCCAGAAGTTTCATGTAGCGCGGCGGATTAAAGAAGTGGGTTCCTAAGAAATAGCGGGTAAAGCTCTCTGGCAAATCACTGACCATTGCCTTCAAAGAAATCCCTGAGGTGTTCGAACTGACGATTGTCCCCGGGCGGACATGGGCAGCGATTTTCTTGAAAAGATCCACCTTAATGTCCAGGCGTTCCACCACAACCTCAATGACCCAATCGACTTCGCTTAAGCGAGCTAAATCGTCGCTCAGGTTTCCAACCTCAATGCGATCTGCAAATTCCGGGACAAATAATGGCGCGGGATTCATCTTTAATAACTTAACCTTATTGCCCTCTGCAATACTATTTCGAACCTTTCGATCCTCCAATGTTAATCCGGCTGCTTCTTCTTTAGCCGACAGCTTGGAAGGAATAATATCCAACAACAGACTCGGGATTCCTGCATTGGCCAGATGTGCCGCGATGGTGCTGCCCATCACGCCTGACCCTATGACCGCAACTTTATGAATCTGCATTTCCATCCTCCTCTCGTTTCTGCTCATCTGCACCTCGTTTTTATAGTTTCGGTTTTTCACTTAACCGAAGTGCGCCCTCAAACAAAGCTAACATGGGCTTAATACCACTTGTAAGTGTCCGTGGACTTCGGGCCATCACCCAATCGGTTGTGGCCTCATCTAAAGATCCGAAGATCATTTGACGAGCAATCCGTGTATCAATTTCAGGAACTTCTCCACAATCGATACCTTGCTTGATCACCCCCTCAATAAGGTTGAAATAATCTGAGACTGTACTATTTATGGGTAACCGTACACGCCGATCAGACTGCCTGAGCTCCAATTGAGTCACAATGGCAATCGTCCGGTTTTCCTCCATATAGGAAAAATGGGTTCTGACAATCGTCTCTAGCCGTTCTTCAGTCGTCTTACACCGGGAGAGTTCCCTGCTCATACCAGCAATAAATTTCCCCATCCGATCCTGAAAAACCTTTATGAGAATATCTTCTTTGCTTTTGAAATATAAGTAAATCGTACCATCTGCGACTCCTGCCAAGCGGGCAATCTTATTGACTTGACATTGGTGGAAGCCGGATTCTGCAAAAGCTTCAATGGCAGCATCGAGAATCCGCTGGAATTTAACCTCGCGCTGCACGTCCATGAAATCTGCACCTCACCTCTCATACTAGCAATTATTCCCTATGAATGAATGACCATTCACTTACTTTATCTATAATACCATAGCTTCTCAAAAAAATAAATAGAGTTTTCAGAAATTTTAGCCTGCTTCTCGAAATTTTTTTCAGCCTTGACAAGAAACCTGTCTGCTTTATGATTAAGTCATGACATACTTCAATCAGACCAAACCCTTATCAGTGAACGATAGTTATGGAAAGGACGATCCAGATGAAGGTCAAAATTTTCAGTTCCCCGGATTCCCGCATACTGGAAAAAGAGGTAAACCAATGGTTGGAAGACAACCGTTGGGTTAAGGTGATCAATATTACTCAGAGTACGGGAGCAAGCACTGTCCTCTCTATTTGGTATGAGGAGCCCAATGTACCGATTCTGGGTTAAAGGACTGTATCAGAACTCATACAAAATTAAGCGGAAGCGCCGCCTACTCTAAAGTTAGGCGGCGCTCTTTTTATTATTCTCAACTCGCATCAAAACCTAATTTATTAGGAAATACTAAGATCTAATCCAGAGATTATAGTGATTTACAAAAGGATGGTGTTTATGAAGGTTTCCCTCTTTGCAACCTGCCTTACGAATGCCTTCTATCCAGAAGTGGATCTGACGATGGCCAGAATACTCCAACACTTGGGGCATACCGTCGATGTCCCCGAAGGGCAAGTATGTTGCGGGCAAATAGCTTTCAATTCCGGTTACATAGACGATGCCCGGGAAGTTGCCCGGACACTTATCAATGCTTTTGAACGCAGCGAAGTGGTAGTCGGTCCCAGCGGGTCGTGTATCGCGATGATTCATCACTACTACCCCACCCTCTTTGAGAAGGAACCGGCTTACCTGAAAAAAGCAGAAGACCTTATCCATAAGAGTTATGAATTCACCCAATTTATCGTCGATGTCTTGAAGAAGCCTGACCTGGGAGCACACTACACAGCAAAAGCTACCTATCATCCTTCCTGCCATGCAACCCGGCTTTTAGGCATAGGCGAAGCTCCCCTGAAATTGCTTCAAAACGTGAAGGGACTCGAACTCCTCCCCCTGCCTGAGGCCCAGCTTTGCTGCGGATTCGGCGGAACCTTTTCTGTAAAAATGCCTAAAATCTCGGAGGCAATGGTGGCCGAAAAAGCTCGGCATGTTCTCGAATCCGGCGCAGATATCCTCCTGGGACTTGATATGGGTTGTCTGATGAACATTTCCGGTTATTTAGAAAAAATCAACAAGCCCGTGAAGACTATGCATATCATTCAGTTATTGGGGGAGGGAATGAAATCATGACTATGTATAACCTGACCACTGATCAGCGTGTGGATAAGGCCCTCGCCAATGATTTCTTACGCCAGGCCACGCGCCGGGCTACCGATCGTTTAAGAGCGAAAAAATATCAAGCCGCCGATGAACTGGGCAATTGGGAAGACTGGCGTGCCGCCGGGGAAGCCATCCGCAAACATGTTGTTGCCAACCTGGATTACTATTTAAATCAACTCATCGAACAGATGGAAAAACGCGGCGTCCATGTTCATTTAGCCAAAACCCCTCAGGATGCTGTCGCGGTTGTACGTAAAATCGTGAGCGATCAGGATGCTAAAAATGTACTCAAATCAAAGTCCATGATCTCTGAAGAAATTCATCTCAATCATGCCTTAGAACAGGATGGCGTAGCTGCCATTGAAACCGATTTAGGGGAATATATTATCCAAATTGCCGGTGAGCCTCCCTCTCACATCATTGTACCCGCCATGCACAAAACCCGCCAGCAAGTTGCGGATTTATTCGAGCCCATCGCCGGTCACGCCTTAAGCTCAGACACCCCCACTCTCACCCGCTTCGTCCGCCAGCAAATGCGCGAGAAATTTCTCCGCGGGGATATCGGGATAACCGGCTGCAATTTTGCCGTGGCAAATACGGGAAGCATCGTCATGGTGACCAACGAAGGAAACGGACGAATGGTAAGCACACTTCCCCGGGTTCAAATCACGCTCATGGGCATGGAGCGCATCGTCCCCTCCTTCCGTGAACTTGATATTCTGCTGAATTTGCTCGCCCGCAGTGCCACAGGCCAGCGTCTTTCCAGTTATACAACCATCCTTACTCCCCCCAGGCACACAGCCGATCCGGATGGTCCGGAAGAATACCACCTGGTGATCCTCGATCACAATCGCTCGGAAATTCTTGGCGACAAACTGTTTCGCACAGCCTTAAACTGCATCCGCTGCGGAGCATGCTTTAATGTCTGCCCAGTCTACCGCCAGCTTGGCGGGCATGCTTATGGTTCCGTATACTCCGGCCCCATCGGATCTGTGATCACTCCCTTATTGGAGAAAGACTGGAAAAAGTGGGGTCATCTGCCCTATTTCTCCTCATTATGCGGAGCTTGTTCAGAAGCTTGTCCCGTACGAATCCCTCTCCATGACCTCTTAGTAAGACTTCGGATGCGAAAAACCCAGAGCGGACACACTCCTCAAATCGAGCAGCAGATCTTTAAAGCCTACCGCTACTTCTTTACCCGTGAAAAAACCTTGCGCAGAGTACTTAAGCTAGGTGCCCGGCTGCAATTTCCCTTTGTCCGGAATCACCGGATCTCCGGCGGTCCCCCGCCGCTTTCCAACTGGACCAAAAGCCGCACTCTTCCTATGGTCGCACCTAAACCCTTCATGCAGATGTGGGCTGATCTAAATAAAAAGAGGTGAGAGCAATGAGCAATACCCATGAGTTTATCAAGCAACTTTCGTCTAAATTAGGGCGTCCTACCCCTACGCAAACTCCTCCTCCCGTAGAACTATCCGTCCCTCAGTTTCGATTAGCCAGCGTTGAAGAACGCACCTCTATCTTTCTGCAAAACTGGGAAGCTCTGGGAGGAAAAGGAGCCATTGTCAGATCAGCCGACGAAATTCTTCAGTCTTTAAAAGAATGGTTTGGAGATGAACCAATTTCCTGGTTAAAAAATAATCCCCAAGCCCTAATAGCTTGGGATAAGCTCCCTCCGGCAGCCGAGTCAGCTTTTTCCAGCTTGGATTGGCCCCTCACCCGCTATACTCAATCAGCCGAAGACTCCCGAGGCCGGTACTTTACTGCGGCTAATGCAGAGCTTGGCATTACGAGCTCTGATTGGGGAATAGCCCTGTCAGGTACGGTGGTAATGCCCAGCGGCCCTCAGCGGGGACGGGCGGTAAGTCTTCTTCCTCCCCGCCATCTCGCTGTCATCGAAGCGGCCAGAATTAGAAATAACCTCTTCGAAGTTCTGGAAGAGGTGTCGGCCTTAGGAACTCCTCCCGCAGCCGTTGAAATGATTTCCGGTCCGAGCCGTACATCGGATATCGAGATGGATTTATCCATCGGAGTACACGGCCCCATCGAAGTTTACGTTATAGTGCTTGACTGTTAAACAAAATACTCTACCTGGGCCCAGGGAAAATAAACCTTAACCTGCTCCAGGAAAAACTCCTTCATTTCCTTCATTTCTTCCGGTTGGTAAACATATTTTCCGTAGCCGAATTGCCCGTACTTAAACTTACGCTCAGTCTCTTCCATGGGTAAAGAAGAGTTCGGAAAAACCCCTAATATATTGGTTTTTGCTCTCGAAGTAAAGCGATGGGAGATAAATTCCAAGGTCAACTGCTCGGAAGACCAACCGGACGGAGCCCTTTTCGTTAATTCTTCGGCTGAACGTTCCATGAGCCGCCGATACGCTTCCTGCCATCCGTCAAATCGAAAAATCGGTGCAAAAATAAAACCCAACGGATAACCAGCCTTCAAGACGTTTCCCGCGGCAATAATCCGCTCTTCCGGAGAAGGTGTCCCATGTTCATACCTCTCCACGACTTCGGAACAATTTAAACTAAAGCGAAAACGAGTATGCCCTTCATGTTTGGCATCAAGCAAACTATCCACATCCGTGTACTTTGTGACAAAGCGAAAACGGCCGTTGGACTCCCGGCCAAAAAATTCAATAGCCTGCCTCAACGCCCCGGAATATCTCTCCACAGGAAGTGGATCAGAAGTGGCAGCCCCTTCAAACTGGGTAATCTCAGGAAGCCGTTCCCGGATCAGCTCTGAAGCGATACCTAAGATCTCTTCGAGATTGACATAAATCCGCACATAAGGTTTTTTCCCTAATGTGGTGGCTAAATAGCAATATTCACACATACCCGGGCAGCTCGTTACCAAGGGCAGCTGATAATGGGCAGATGGTTTACAGGTTTGAAATTTTTCACCGCGGCGTACCCCGATCACCAAGGTCCGCTTAGCTTCCCGATACTGAGCCGCCGGGGTATTGCCCGGAATTCCTGTAATCCGGTTATGGGAGGTCGCAGGACTCAGCGGTATCTTCATCTGCCGAAAATCCTCAGCTAAGCTTTTTCCTAAGGGATAATCCAGCGCACCCGGCTCGTAAAATACTCGGGCAGGTATAAATTCTCGGGTCATTTTTGCTCACCTCAGGAATAGGTTGCCCTAAGAGCGGGCAACTAAAACTTCCCTGATTTAAAAATAGAAATAAACAGCCAGAGCAGCATAAGACCTGCCATTCCGGCACCAATCTCGATCACGGATATCTGCCAAAACATAATCGGCTGCTGACCTAAGGCGGAAGCAATAATAATCCCTGCCATAACAATACTAAAGGAAAGCAGCACTATACTGAAAGATATCTGATTTGTAATACGGTCTAATTTCCGCAGGAAACTATCCAGTTCCGGAACACTGACCTCAATGCGGATACGTCCCCGCACCAGATTCCTCATCAAATCTTTCATTTGTTTAGGCAGATCCACTAACAGATCACCATAATCCGAGACATTATGCCAGAGCCTTCCCGCAATCGTTCTTGGTCTGAAACGTTCTTTTAAAAGCTGAATTCCAAAGGGTTCGGCCATATCCATAATGCTCAGATTAGGATCCAGCTTTTCCACGATTCCTTCCATAATCAGCAAGCACTTGGCAACCATGGTGAAATCAGAGGGAATCCGGATCTGATGACGAAAGGCAACCTCAAAAAGATCGCTGATCGCCTCACCCAGGCTCATCCGGCTCAGGGGCACATCCATGTACTTTTCCCGCAGTTCATCAACATCATTGACTAAACTGGGCAGGTTGACATCTTCCGGAACGATCCCTATGCGCAAGACCGCTTTTATCATACGGTCTGTATCCTGACGCATCATAGCAATTATTAAGGAGGCAAAATTATGCTTCATATCTAAGGTGAGTCTTCCCACCATGCCAAAGTCAATAAAGGAAATCACGCCGCCTTGCAAGATGAATAGATTCCCGGGATGCGGGTCAGCATGAAAAAACCCTTCAATTAAAATCTGCTGGAAGAGCGCTTGAACAAGTTGTTCAGCTAATACCTTATGGTCATACCCTTTCTTTTCAAGTGCTTCAAACTGATTGAGCCTTAACCCTTCAACAAACTCCATTGTGAGTACCTTTTTTGTCGAATAGTCCCAATAAATCGAAGGAATGTGAACCGACTTATCATTCTTAAACTGCTTAGCAATTTTCTCCGCATTTCTGCCTTCGATGGTATAATCCAGTTCGCTGCGAAGGGACTTGGCAAACTCCTCTACAACATCCCGTAATTGCAGCCGTTCCATCCGTTTCATACGGTTTTCAGCCAACCCGGCTAAGTCCAGGAGGATCTCTAAATCGGTTTCTATCATACCCTTAATCTGAGGGCGCTGCACCTTAACCGCAACCAGCTCTCCTGTTGACCGTAATGTGGCACGATGAACCTGACCAATCGAGGCTGCAGCCATCACATTTGCATCAAAGGAAGAAAAAATCTCCTCCAGAGGGGAGCCTAATTCCTCTTCAATAATCTCCGAGACCTCCTCAAAAGAGAAGGATGGCACGTTTTCCTGGAGCTTTTCCAGTTCATTAAGAATCCCCGGCGGGATAATGTCCGCCCGGGTACTGGCTATCTGTCCGATTTTAATATATGTAGGACCCAGTTCCTCAATCACCAGGCGTATCCGTTCCCCAACCGACATGGGGTCCAGCTCTTCCGTATGGGTAAAAAGCCGTTTCGGCAAAGAAAGCATATGTAAAAGCCCCACCTCCTCCACGAAAAAACCAAACCCGTGGCGAGCTAAGACTTTAGCGACATCCCGATACCGTTTAATATGGCGTATTCGTTTCCCAATCATAAGAATTTATCCCCTTTATTCAAGGTTCATTGTTTGCAGCTCGATGACAACCCGCTGAAGTCTGCCAATAGAGGGCCCGAATGATTATTCAGGCCCTTGAATTGTTCCAACCATCATTTGCTTAGATCACTGCTTATTCTCCAGCTCTTCAATTCGTTTTTCCAAACGCTCTAAATCCGCTTTGCTTGGCACGTTTAAATCTTTGAGTACTTTTTCCAGCTGCTCATGAATCCGGGCATTCATTTGTTTCTGTTCCGCTTGCCCCTTCTCTACCAGTTCATTGATAAGGTCCTTAGATTCTGAAGCAGAAACCTCCCCTTTTTTCACCAATTCATCCACAAGCTTCTCGATCTGCTCCTTACTTACTGCAGCTAAACCTAAACCCAGGGACAATCCCTTTTTAATAAGATCTTTCATAATCGATCTCCCTCCCTAATCTGATTTGACCTAAATTGATTTATACGTATCATTATAACGTAAATATCTTTAGTTACACTAATGATTGTTTACAAAAACCGTTCAACTTATTTATGCGATGGTTAACGATTACTCTAAAAAAGATCCTCTAAAAATAACCTGAACAATCCGCAGACCTTAAAGCCAGGCAGCTTCGCCTACGAGGAGTGAACCCATTGCAGGTAGGGACGGTAAGGCCTACAAAGCTGGCGTGGGGAAGTCGAGTCAAGCTGGGGAATCCCACCCTCAACTTCTCACGGAACCGGACTTGAAGTAGAGTAGGCACCCAACGAGTTACTATTTTAAAATAGTACTTTTCCAAATGCCCCTCTCAGAACGGAGCATGCAAGTTTCCTGTGCACTCCGCTCGCCAGCGATTAACTATCAGCCGACATGAGCGCTTATAAGTCTTTTGCTGTCATATTACCCAAGTGGATTTTGGCGTGGCAATCAAGACATACGGCGAGTGTTCTTCTTCTCATTGCCATCATTCGTTTCATTCGAGGTCTTTCAATTTCTTGACGGGGTGTATTTCAATATTTACACTTGATCCACATAACTCCGCCTTATGCAAAGAAAAGGATTATGCAAAGCTTAGCATAATCCTCCTTGAGGAGTACCAACTTCGCTCTCCTGTATTCCTTCCGTTTTCCATAACTCCAGCTTTCAGCCATCAGTTTATCATTGAGTAATATGATCCCTTCACCTCCTCTGTTCAAAAACTTCACAAGAAAGGCAAGACCACAAAAAGACGTCAGCGACAAGATTTGGAACGAGTCTACGAAGAAACGATGAATCGAGTACTTTCTGGAGACCTGGATGACCTAATTTATAGCACAGAGATTCCTTAAGATCAAAACCAATAAATGCAGATATGGACTACACCCTAAGTGGTGGCCAAATTCCTCAGTGTTGAAAATAGTCTTTGCGTGTATGTACCAAATAAGGGTTAAGATTACTGGGTGGATATGCTACATTTATCGTCTTGACATAGATAAATCATTTTAATGCAACTCTAGTGGCTTATGGTAAGTAATTACATTAATTAATTATTCTTCATTTAAAGGATTTATTTAATAATTCCTCGAATTATACATTCAAAGGAGGGCTGACAATGTCATTTTCCGGTGCGAATTTAAATATATTCGAGATCCTTGTTAAGCAACATTATAAAAAAGTCTACCAAACAGTTTATACTTATACTAAAGATAAATATATATCCGAGGATGCAGTCCAACAGGCATTTTTGATAGCCTATAAGAAACTTCATCAATTAAATTCTAAGGATAAATTTGCTTCGTGGGTAACTTCAATTGCATTAAATGAAGCAAAACGAATGCTAAATAATAAAAACAATACTACGATTACCTCAATTACGGAATTTCACTTAAACAGGCTACAAGATAGTAAGGAATTTGATATAGAACTAAAAGAGGATGTTGGCAATGTCCTTAAAAAATTAAAGCAAAAAGATATGGAAATCTTAGTATATAAGTATTATGCTTGTTTTTTGCAAGA
This sequence comes from Desulfosporosinus youngiae DSM 17734, assembly GCF_000244895.1. Lineage (NCBI taxonomy): Bacteria > Bacillati > Bacillota > Clostridia > Eubacteriales > Desulfitobacteriaceae > Desulfosporosinus > Desulfosporosinus youngiae. The sequence continues at coordinate 1,467,314 of NZ_CM001441.1, read as the reverse complement.
CATTTTTCATGAAAGTTGCAAACTATTTTTCCATAGTATTGCAACTCCATTTTCCACAAAGTTGCAAGTTCCGTTTCATACCCATTAAAGGATAATCTATGAATTGCAGGCATTAATTGGGTACATTGAAGTTTAAAACAGACATATTTGGTCAGGATAGTTATCCACAGTATCCACAATATCCACAGATCAATCTTGAGGTTAAATTTTAATTGGATATTAGTGGACTTCTACCCCAACCAACATCATTGGTTATCTTCTTGGTTTAGAAAGACACATCTCCTTTCTCCAGTCGATGGTTTGCCATTCTGGGCGTTTCCAGGCCATTCTCCGCAAGCACGTGTTCTAGCTCCAGGATATAGTCTTCACGATCGCGTATCTTAGAGGATTGCTCTCTACAGAGAGTTTGCAGATAGTCACGCTCTTCCTGCCAGCGTTCGGATGGACTCTTGACGGCAATGTCCAAGTTCCCCTGGTCATAGTCGCGGATATCACGCCGGATGTGCTCATAAAGGTCCTGCTCGCTGTATTCGTAAGGGAACGGCTCTTCAGCATAGTTTACCAGCACATATTGTTTGAATTCTTGGGGGAACGACTTTCTGTAGTTTTGTTCTATCTCATTTAGCATTTTACGGGTTATGATCATGTCAGTTATCCTCCTTATGAACAGTCGGTGCTATTGAGCCGTAGATTTCATGGATACTGGATTCTCTTAACCGGTTGTTCTCTCCGGGAAACAGAAGAAGATAGCAGTTATGCATCAGCCTGCCGATCAGGGCAGCCGTCATTTGCTCATCATAAAGCACGTTAACCCAGCGTGAAAATTCCAGGTTCGTGTTCAGTATAATCGATTTCTGTTCGTGGATCTCGGAGAGAAAGTCAAAGAGTAACTGGGCACCGATACGGTCATAAGGAACATAACCCCATTCATCAAGAATAATGACAGAGGCTTTTCTCAGCTTTTTCAGCAGCAGTCCCAAGACTTCACCTTTCTTAGCTTCCGAAAGCTGGTTGACCAAAGCCGCAGTTCGGTAGAACTTAACGGGAATTCCTTTCCGGCAGGCCTCAACGCCTAGTGCAGTAGACAGCATGGTTTTTCCTGTTCCTGTTCTGCCGTACATAATGATGTTCTTTTTTTCGCTAATGAAATCAAGGGACTTCAGACTTTCAGGTGTCAATTGGGAGGGGAGATTAATTTCATCAAAGCGGAATCGGTCAAAGGTTTTGATGCTATAAAAACCGGCACTGTTAATCAGCTTTTCGGTCCGCCCTCGTTCGCGGTTTTTCAGCTCTGCAACCAGCAATTGATGCAGATAGTCCTGGTGGGTATTACCCTGCGTTGTCTGGGCCATATCCGCTAGATTGCGGCTCAGCTTCAGATTCTTGCAGCAATCTCTGAGCTCATCATCGAGCATTCATGACACCCCCTTTTCCCAGAAAGACATCATAAGCCATGAGGTTCGCTGACATCTGACCGATGTTGGGCATTTGGGGACCGGTCGGCATGGGGGGCAGCTCTGGAACATCCGCATAAAGGCGGCGGTAAAGATTCTGCAGGCTATCCGCATCGGATGCTCCGTAAGTAAGAGCCTGGTTAATTGTATTCAGAGCACTGTCAAAGCCGGTTCGATCCGTAAGTTCGGCCAGTACTTTAAGCACCTTTCCGGTTTCTGAATGAGAGCATTTTTCCAGAAACTGCTTCAGGGAAGGCGGCATCATGTCGTAGACACCGGAATATTTCAAGGCACGTGGACGGATGGAAAGCTGTTTAAGATAGGGGAGCCACTCCATACTCTGCTGCTTGGTATTACCGTATAGTCGGCGGTGCCTGACGATTTCGCGGTAATTTTCATCCATGACAATGATGTGTGAGGACGTGAGCTTCAAGTTGACCACTTCGTTGGCATGCTTCGGGGAAGCCGAATATTCGTGCATACCTTTATGCCGATAAAATTTCCCCCAATTATTCGTGACGATGCTCTGCTTACCGCTTAAGTCAAAGTCAATGTTAGGGAGGGGATGACAGTGCAACAGATCTTCCTTGAATAGCTCTTCGATGGTTTCATTATGGCGGTAGTGCTCTCTGGCTGCATCGTCATCGCATTGCTTAAGAAGTTGCCGGTTGAAACCAGCCAGCGCAAGGAAACGGGGTATCGGAACCAGGAGATTGCGCCGATGGTAACCTACTTTATTTTCTACATTACCTTTTTCCTGGCCCTCTCCAGGGTTTGTGAACACACTCTGAAAGCCATAGTGCTCCTGGAACCGCTCAAAGCGCTCTGTGAGAGCACGGCCGCCCCGAAGGATCTTGGTCACGATGGTTTTGGTGTTGTCAAACCATACCTCTGCCGGGACCACTCCAATGTGACGAAAGATGGTATCCATTCCTTCCAGAAGGCATTCCATGTTTTCCCCATAAAACAACTGCAGATACCCTTTATTGCTGTGAGGAAACGATACTTCAAGATATTTCCCGGTCCTCCGCGTCCCGTTTTCGTAAAAATCGGCGGTCCCGAAATCAACTTGCGCTTCGCCGGGACGATGATCTAAGGGCAAATACCCCTTTTTAGCCTGGCTGAATAACCCCTGATGTTTAACAGCATAATAGGCGGCGACGGTTCGATAGGAGCAGTTAAAATCAGGAAACTCTTGTTTAAGCCGGTTAAAGACTCTTTTGGCAGTATGCCGCTGTTTGCGTGGTGCTTGCTTGTCTTCCTCAAGCCATCGATTAATGGTAGCTTTGTAAGGATCTAGTTTAGGACAAACCAGCTTTTCAGAAGCGGGTTTAGGGGCTGGCGCGTTGAAGTCGGTCATATCGACATACTTCCGTACGGTCTTCCAGTCTAGGTTCATATCCTGTGCAATTTGGGAAATTTTCTCTCCTTTCACGTGAAATCTAAATCTGATAGTATGTATCTTGTCCATTGTGAGCATTCTCCTTTCCTCCTTGCATTCTTTGGTCAGATACAAGGATAGAGGTTTGGGTTAATGCCTGCAATGGATTTTGCAATACTATGGAATTTCCACTTGCAACTTTCTGGATTTTTCATTTGCAACTTTCGGTATTTTTATCTTACAACAAACATATTATGCTGACTTAACAGTGCAACAAATAGCGGATTTACTAGGCAATAAGCTCTCAAATACGAAAGTACGATTACATAGGGCAAAGGAAGCATTTAGGAAACTTATCAATAAGGATATGAATGAAAATATGGGAGGTTGAAACTTAATGGCATTATCTGAAAAAGAACTTGACCAACTAATAAAAAGTCAGCTGTCAAAAGATTTAGATGCCAATATTGAGGTTCCAGATATTGAGGACCAATGGCAGAAGATTAAAAGTAAACTATTAAAAGAAAATCAAGTAATCGGAAAAACTTCTCCAAATCGAACTAGAATTGTGGTGGCTGCTGTAATTGTCATTTCAATCGGTTCTATGAACTTCTTATATCCTAGCAATGCAAATGCCGTAGGGGGGAAGATCGCTAAATTTTTTAATTATATAGTTGGAAAAACAACACAAAATAAAACTGAAACTTATACGGCTATCGACCCTGGTGTACCAAAAATAGAGGATATAGGGGATATTTTTGAAAAAGAAGTTACTCTATCTGAGGCGCAAGCCTTGATCCCTTTTAAGTTAGCCACCCCAAGCTATCTCCCCCATGGAGCTAATACTAGAAAGGTTGTCATTGCATCTCTAAGTGCAGAAGTATATCAGATTTCTATCGAATATAATCATAATGACGGCGTAATCGTTTTTAGCCAACAAATTAGTTCTAATGGAGCTTCACGTGGAACATTATATGATACAGATGATACTGTTATAAAAGATCTAACAGTTAACGGTAGCCCCGCTATCTTATTCATAAGAAAGAACGGTATAAATACTTTGAATTGGCAATCAAGGGGTTTGATACTACAAATAAAAGGAGAAATAACCGAAGAAGAGATTACAAAGATGGCACAATCTATTAACTAAAGAAGAGGGCTGTCTTCACAGTTTAATTTATATGAAATGGTACTCTTTTTACTATATAAAAAAAATGAGAGAGTAAAATCAGCAGAAGTCCTTGCTAATTTTACTCTCTTGACATGTTTTAGATCATTATGAGACAGACAATCATGATGAAACATCAGCCACATCGTATGAAAACGGTTTGTCATCAAAAGTTTTGACAGTACTACAATAAAGGAGCCGGTATAAGGTCGTAAGGTGATTGGAACTAACCAAGTCCGTGGAGACCTGATTAGATCGTCAAGCTTTCCATCCTGGAGATCCTGAGGAAAAGAAATTAAGCTTGATGGCAAAGGGAAAGGGCAAAAGTAAAATTCCTGAACTACAGCGTGCCTTAAAGGGGAGCATTGGAATCCATCAGCAACAGATGTTGGGGCATCAACTACGTCATATTGGATTTCTTGGAACAGAAATCGGAAGACTGAACGATGAAGTCCTTAAAAAACAGAATTCGCAAAGGAACAAATAGAACCCCTGAATGAAATGCATGGAATAGGCATCCGCAGCGCGGAACGTATTATATCAGAAGTCGGAATTGTTATGGAGCAGTTTAAAAAATGCAGATCATTTTTGAATCATGGTCAGGGATTGTGCCTCAATGCAACGAAAGTGCCGTTAAAAAAGTACACGTATCTGTAAAGGAAATAAATTCTTGAAAGCAACTATCGTTGAATATGCTAGAGCCGCATACGGCATAAGGACAGTTATTATTATGCAAAATACTGTAAAATTGCTGCAAGGCGCGGAGCAACAGAGCATTAATTGCGGTTGCACACGGTGTGCACCTAGCTATTTACCACATTTTGAAAGATAAAAAGCATTTTATTGATGTAAGAAGCAATTATTTTAATGAGACAAACGCTGAAAGAATCACGCGAAGGAAGGTTAATTCATGGAAAATACGAGTTGTAAAGTTTCTCTGCTGCGCGAAAAAAGGTAATAGCTTAAATTTGAGAAAGGTCTCTGATGAGAATTCTCAGAAATAAAAAACCCATCTAAATGGACAGGCTTGTTTTGTTGTGCTTTCACAAGGGGCTACCTTGAATGTTTTCAGGACAGCCCTTTGCTAACTGACATTCACCCTTAGTCAAAAGTCCTTGATTTAAGCGGATTCACAGGTTTTAGTGAAAATAAGCCCCCCTGAAAGCCGCATCGCATCTCGTTTTCTTACGAAGGGTGCTGAAAAAGAGTTACTAAAGGCTTTGATTATTTAGTTCCTAGTTTGGTTGCATTTAAAACTTATTGAACATAGATACTTTCCGAGTATGATTGACCGCTCTCGTTTACAGTACCATTCAATGCTGTGTGTTGTGCCGTTACCCTGTAGTTATATCCCCTTTGTACACTAATTCCCTTACCTCCAAAAACATAATCCGAATTAGGGTTACTGTAACTATAGCTACTTAATGTAGACCACTTTCCGCCGGAGTAATATTGCAAGCTAATAATTACCCCTATTTCCTTAACCACATAGTTGGTTGATGTTGAACCAGTAATCCCGATTGTCCCATTACCGTTGTTAACAATATGGCATTGTCCATCCGAAATTAATTGGTATGCAGCTGGGCTTATCACACCACTCCCACTCATTTTGACTACCACAGATCCCAAAGCCACTTGTACGCCCAGTAACATCATAAAGATAGTTAGAAGTATAGGTATTAGTTTCTTCATTACAATCGCCCCTCTTTCTTTTGTTCTGATATATAGAGGGGCAAAGTGGTACAAAAGGTTACAGATTAAATCTTTTATTTTAAACCTTGGTATTTAGAGGTTGTATAAACTTACTTCCGATAAGGCTTTAACCTCAAATTTAGACTGACGGGAAAGGGTTACAACGCTCGATGCTGGCCCGAAGGAATATTTTCCTCTGAGGAGGAAAATATTCCTTCGGGCCTCTAGCCTGTTACATGAGCTGTTGTCTATGGGATGCCAACGAGCATATCCTCGCCTTCAGCTCCGGTATCCCTCGTGGCACCCTGGCAACTAATCCGATAGTTCGATCAACAACCTAGGACATACTGGCTACGTTGTATACTATGAATAATACGTTGTTTATTTAGTATAGTTAAGCTATTAATACAGTAAAGAAATAAAGGATAGTTTATTCATTTTGTACTATGAATCCCATCCTTTTTCTTAGTATAGATAATGACGGCTTCGCTGGTACTGGGTCTAAAAGGTTATGAATTAAATTAACTAAGACAACATTCTATAATTCCGGTGAGATCTTCGTCACTTCCTTGCCGCTGATCGGCTTAGAATTAAAGACCTTTAATTAATTTCGCAAGATAATAAGTACATCCAACAATTAAGCCGCTTAAGACGATTATTCCCAAATATATTGGATGATAATAAGAATCTGGACCACCACGATTTAGAAAAATGGCGCTACTAATAGGTTCCCCAAAAATAAAAACCAAGATGTAAAATAGCACCATTGTCATTGCAACTGTTATTATCGCCACTATTTAACCCCCCTTATTTAATCGAAAGTTACTTCTTATATTCAATTTAAAGTATATAAATTACGATTTTGTGCTTTGTTAGGTTATGGGTAATCTATTACTTATTACTAGGGCCAGCCTTTATACCTATAAATACATATTCAAGAAAATCAGAAGAAATCCTTCTAACTAAGAAAATTATTAAAATAATTTTGTAACCTTATTACATGTTCAATCCCTCTATAGTATGTAGGAACAATAAACTATATCGCAGTCTTTAAGTGAAAGGAGTGTTATGAGGTATTGGAAAATATCGGGTTAAGGCTTTATTGCCGGATAGGAGGTGGTAGTTTTATAAAATTCAGTTATCTTAAAACTACTTTTATTGAGGAGCGTGTTATTTTATGAAAAAACTCTTAGCATTGTTGTGTACGCTACTTCTCTCGATTTCGTTAGTAAGTCCGGCTTTTGCTCAAGAAAAAGTAATTGAAAGCAAATCCATTAATGAATACCAATACATTAAAGAACTTAAACAAAAATCTGATATTGAATTAAAAGACATGGGTTTAGACGACAACCAAATTACTGAACTTAAAAACCTTGATTATGGTAAAGGATTAAAAGAACGGTCTAAACTTGATAAAAAAATTCTAAAAAACATGGGCTATAGTAATGTTCAAATTGAGCAACTTCAGGATTTTCAAGGCACAGAAGCAGAGATTATTGCTTTAGCAGCTTCTGTGAACCTTAATGTTGAAAACAACGGCCTGACTTATGATTCTGCCCTTGACAGATCGTATTGGACAGTTTCTTTTGACTGGTCTTGGTCCAGCGAACCATTTTGGCTGTTGCAAGATATAATTGGATCAGGCTGGTCCCCTGACTTCTCATTAGTTACATCAACTTCAAGCTCATACCAAAAAGTTAGATATAAGCGAAACACAACTGGTGCCACATGGACAAGCACCAAGCCCTTTACCCTAAGTAACTTAAATTGCGCCCAATCTTCGTTCGCTATGTCTGGTGGACATGACCCCAATTGGGATTGGTATGATTGGGCTGATTCAGGATCTGGTTATGTAAAAGTTACTAAAGCTGGCAAGGTTAGAGATATGCAAATGAGAATTGCTTACGGACATAGCCAAATTACCACATCCAATCCTTCGTTAGGTTATCCTTGGGGCATTTACTTCACATTTTCTTCAAGCGTAAATCAAGAAGCTTCTAAGACAATTCAATATTATTATTAGAAATTGTTACTTTTAAGAAGGGCATTTAAAAATACAATGCCCTTCTATTTTTAATTTATTGCTTATTTCTTAAAAAATAGTATTAGTTTAGGCTGAAACAGCAGGTTAGCCCCCCCGTGTCTTTTAGTTAGACGAGGGGACTTGACGTAACCAGTGTATTGGACTCAAAACGACAAAGGGAAGCCCGTGCTGCCTGCTTGACGGCGCTACTCTAAATCACCCGCCAAATCAAATTAAGAAATATTGGCAATTCATGCTCCAAATTCTTGGCTATTCACTCAAGATAGACTACAATAGAAGGAATAGCATATCCTCTGATAAATAGGTTTCCTTACTTACGCTGTAAGAAGGATGAAAAGGGAAGTTCGGAAATACCGACGCGGTCCCGCCACTGTAATTGGAAGTATTCCACAAAGTCCACTGTCGAATGATGGGAAGGCGTGGAACTACAGAGCCATAAGCCAGGAGACCTGCCTATTTATCAAAACGGGCTTATATCCTTCGCGGAAAGGGATTAAGGCGCTATAGGCTTAAACGCAGTCAGGCACCATGATTTACCCCCCTTTTATCGCAAACGATAAAAGGGGGGTTCTATTGCCGCAGCTAAATGAAATGAAAGGATGATAACTATGTTTAAACATAAGCTGTGCTCACTCCTAATCCTAATAGTTGCTCTTACCTTGCTGGCCGGTTGCGGGAGCACAACACCCAAGTCAAACCCACAGGCCGAAGTCCCTAAGGCGCAAACAACTCAGACAACCTATCCCTTAACCTTAAAGGATGATTCCGGAGCCAGTGTGACTATAGCTTCCCAGCCGAAACGGATCGTTTCCCTGGTTCCCGCAACCACTGAAACCCTCTTTGCCTTAGGATTAGAAGAAAACGTTTTGGCCGTGACCAAATGGGATGACTATCCCGCGGATGTTCAGAAAAAGGTCGAATACGTCTTCCAGGACGGCGTCAATCCCAATCTCGAACAGATTTTAGCCTTAAACCCCGACCTGGTTGTGATGGGCATAATGGGCACGAACCCTAAAACCGTTGAATCAATCCGTAATCTGAACATTCCCATCTTTGTCGTTGATCCTCAAACCATCGAAGCGACCTATCTGAGCATCGAGACCTTCGGGCAGCTTACAGACACACAAGAGCAGGCCAAACAGCTGGTTTCCGGCATGAAAGAAAAGCAACAATCCATTGCCAAAAAAGTAGCCTCCATAGAAACTTCGGACCGTCTGAGGGTATGGACAGAAGTGGATGAAAACCTCTTCACTCCCGGGCAAGGTACCTTTCTCAATGAATTACTGACCAAAGCAGGCGGAATCAATATTGCCGATGATGTCCAAGGCTGGGGGCAATATAATAGTGAACAAGTCATCAGCAAAAATCCCCAAGTTATTTTCGAAACCTACGACTACTATCAAAAAGATGCTATAGCCACTATTTTGGCGCGTAATGGTTGGCAAACCATCGATGCTGTCAAAAATAAACGTGTCATAGGTTTAGACAATAATCTGGTATCCCGCCCCGGACCGAGAATTGTCGATGGATTAGAGTCCATCTCCAAAGCTCTATATCCGGACCTTTATAAGTAAATCCGATCAAGTGATTCTTAGCTTCAGATGGAGTTTGCCCAAGAGGATACTTACTCCAGCTGAAGCTTAGAAGAACTTATCCAGGGACGTAGCAGCCGTTATCTCATCCTCACCGCTAAAGTTGTTCTGTCTAGTTTGCGGTTCGGCGAAAGCGTCCACTGGATGCTTTCGTACTTATAGAAGATGGGAGTTTTACGGCTGGCAGTCATCGGATAAAATCAGGATTCTCATCTTAATCAAGCTCACAACTCTAAAAAACGCTGATCCTTAAGGGTGGAATTATTATGGAAAAAGTTCTAAACATCAAACGAATAGCATGGACGGGTGCTCTTTGGGCACTCCTCCTTTTCTCTGTAGTAGCGAGTGTTATGATCGGCTCTGTTCATTTACCCTTTACTCTATCGTTGAAAATTTTAATCAGCCACCTTCCGTTCCTGGACTTGACCCCAACCTGGTCATTAGCACAGGAAGCCATCGTCTGGGACCTGCGCCTTCCCCGTATTTTCCTGGCACTTGTTATCGGTGCCTTGCTGTCTTCCACAGGGGTTGCTTTTCAAGGCATGCTGCGCAATCCTTTGGCTGATCCATACATCTTAGGTGTTTCTGTGGGTGCCGCTTTCGGAGCGGCAACCTCAATCCTCTTTTTCCGACAGTCTTCATTGCCGGGATACTTAACCACGCCGCTTTTTTCGTTTTTGGGTGCTTTGCTCTCTCTTTGGTTTGTCATGGTATTGGCTAAGCATCACGGTCAACGTGACCGTGAAACCTTAATTCTTGCCGGAGTCGTTGTTCAATCATTAATTGGGGCATTTCTTTCCTTCTTGATTGCCATATCCGGTCAGCAAATGCAAGAAATCGTGTTCTGGATGATGGGAAGTTTAGCCAACCGTTCCTGGCAGGATGTGGGGATGCTGATTCCCTATCTCGCCCTTGGGTTCCTCTATTTATCCCTCCAAAAACGCGACCTTAATCTTATTTCGCTGGGTGAAAGTGCGGCAACCCATCTTGGCATGGAGGTTGAAAAAAAGAAACTCTGGGTACTGATCGTTGGTTCTTTGCTGACAGGGGCAGCCGTTTCGGTTGCCGGAATCATCGGATTTGTCGGTCTCATTGTCCCTCACTTAATGCGTTTAATCGTTGGCCCTGACCATCGGATTTTGATACCAATATCCACACTGGCAGGAGGAATCTTTCTATTATGGGCAGATACCTTGGCCCGAAGCATCATTCCCTCACGGGAAATTCCCATCGGCGTTATAACCGCATTTATCGGGGCACCCTTTTTTGCCTACTTACTGAAAAAAGGATTGAGGAGGAAGCAAGCATGAGCCTTTTCGATATAATACAGGTTCAGCACCAGTATGGAACAATCCCCGTGCTTCAGGATATCCAATTCCAGGTTAAGGCAGGCGAAACGTTTGGGATTATCGGCCCCAACGGCAGCGGGAAATCCACCCTGATTCATGCCATGAGCGGCTTCTTAAAACCCAGCCAGGGGAAAATTCTCTTAAATAATCGCTTGATTGGCTCTTACCGGAAACGGGACCTAGCAAAATTCATAGCCGTTTTAGAACAAGAAGGCATCCCTCCCCTATCCTTCACGGTGGAAGAAGTCGTTGCCATGGGACGTTATCCATGGTTAAATCCCCTTTCCGACCTATCACGTGAAGACGAACAGATTGTCGAAGCCGTACTGAAAAAGCTGAATCTCTGGAACTCACGTACCAAACCAGTTAATAACCTAAGCGGCGGACAACGTCAGATGGTTTCCTTGGCAAGAGCCATGGCTCAACAGCCACAGATTTTAATTCTTGACGAACCGACCACTTATTTAGATATCGGACATCAAATGCTGGTAATGGAACACGTCAGAGAATGGCACCGCTCCCAGGGAATCACCGTGATTATGGTATTGCATGACTTAAACCTTGCCAGTCAATACTGTGAGCGGCTTCTGCTCCTGGATCACGGGCGCATTAAGAGCTGCGGAGAAGTCCACACTGTGCTGCAGCCCGCTGCGATTTCTGCCGTTTATAAAACTGAACTGATTATGATTAATCACCCTGTACACCACGTACCCCAATTCTTGCTCACCGACAGGCAGCCGCAGCCTTGATCTTAATAACCTAAGTGCACCATTTTAATCGTCATAGATCATCGCTGCAATTTAATCTTTATAACAAGTATACTTTTCGGCATTTATGCGAGTTTGGAAGCTACACGTTATAAAATTCCGGCAACTTAGGTAATAAACCTTTCAGCACGGTGAACGTGTGACAGAGGGAGGGGGTTGTTGACACATTCTTTGAATGTGTCAACAACCCCCTCCCTCTCTGTCTCCTCGTCCTCCTGTCTCCCAATCACCTTGACTGGCGTAAGTCACAGACTCAGGCGGCAGCCCTTAGCCGCACTTACTTCAGAGAAGGATATAGGCAAATCTGTCCTTTCTGAACACAGAACAAGAATGTTTTCATTTTCTATTAAACCCAACATGTACCAAGGACAAGTTCCTAAATATACGATATACTAGGAAACAACTTCAGCCAAGCCATTCAGTTGTGAGTTAGACCTCTTTCAGGATCCGATTCCCTTTACAATAAAATTCTTAAACTTTATCTGGTTAAACTTTATCAGCGAAAGGAATTGAAAAACATTGAAAACATTTAAAACTATAAAATGGTCTCTGATCGTCATTCCAGTCATTTCTGTATTCTCCTTTGTGACAATTATCACAACATCTCCAACAACGATCACCGAAAAAATGGACAATCAAGAAATTCAAACCATTGCTGTCGTGCCGGCTGAAGCTGCCAAGAATGTCCCAGAACCCCAACCCACTCCCAGCCCTCAAGTGGCTGCAACTGCACCTTCCACACCAGCCGCGCCAGCCCCGGCTCAAACCGCTTCAGCTCCGGTGAAAAAGGTACAGCCACAGCCTTCACGATCAACGAGTACGAGCAGTACAGCAAAGAAATCGGCAACAACAGCAAGTACCGCCGCCGCCAAACCTGCCTCAAAAGCCAGTGCGGTTATTGCGACCGGTAAGCAATATATTGGAGTAAACTATGTATACGGCGGAACTACACCCTCAGGATTTGACTGTTCCGGTTTCACCCAATATGTTTTTGCTAAAAATGGCATAAATCTTCCCAGAGTTTCACGTGACCAATTTAAAGTCGGAACTTCAGTCTCCTTTAACAACCTGCAAGCCGGAGACTTAGTCTTCTTCTCCCTGGCCAAAAACGGAGTGGTGGATCACGTGGGAATCTATGTTGGCAACAGCCAGTTTCTTAACGCTTCAAGTTCTAAAGGTGTGACCATTTATACCTTAGGAGCCTATTGGAAATCTGCTTTTGTAGGAGCGAAACGAGTACTATAACCAGCTCTTTGCTCAGACTATAATTCTCCAACTTCAAAGCGGGTACAGGTAACAAGAAGCGTCCTTCTCTCACGATAAACGTGTAGATAAGGACGCCTTTCTTTCATGATTATTTAAACGAAAGCGGGGGTGTGCTAAAACGATCAACAAGTTTTAGCACACCTCCTTTCATATCAGTTACTGGTCAGATCAAACTCTAAATGAAGGATTGGCTTGCCTTTTGGAATTATTATTCCAATTCTGAATCACAGCAACTTCAATAAGTGTGGCAAGATTACGCCCCGGCCGGACCGGAATTGAGATCTCAGGAACCGAGATCCCTAAGAGTTCCCGTGTATTGGGAGGATCAATGCCCACACGATCATAGATTTTATCATGCTGCCATTCTTCTAGGTGAACAATAAAGTTAATAGCCTTTTCATCCCGCACAGAACCAGCTCCAAAAAGCGTCGTGACATCAAGTATGCCTAGGCCGCGGACCTCAAGCAGATGCCGGATTTTGTTGGGAGCAGTACCCAGTAACCGTTCTTCATCAAGCCGGCGAACTTTCACGACATCAGCCGCAACCAACAAATGACCGCTCTTAATCAACTCTAAAGCAGCCTCACTTTTACCGATTCCCCGTTCCCCGGTGATCATAACTCCTACCCCATAAACATCAACCAGCACTCCCTGAATAGCCGTGCTGGGAGCCAACTGGTTAATAAGGTAACGAATCAACAGATAAAAAAGCTGAGTCGTAGAGCGGGGAGTGGTCAGGAGCGGGATCTTCCGTTCACTGGCCAATTCGATGAACTCCAGGGGAATGGTTAAACCCCGGGTAATAATCACACAAGGAACGTCTGCAATCATGACCTGAGAGAGTTTAGAGCGGCGGACAGCATCATCATATTGCTGAAGCAGCCCTAATTCAGTCCGGCCGTATACTTGAATTCGTTTGGGGGTTAAATGTTCTAAGTATCCCGCCAATTCTGCACTTGGACGTTTTAAACTATATTCCGTAATAGCTTTGTTTAGCCCCACATGCCCTGCCAGTACCTCAAAATTAAATTTATCAACCAATTGGTTTACGGTAAGCAATCAAACCATCCATCCTTCCAAACAAGAGCTATTCCAGCGTTTTCCTAAGTTTCTGATAGTTTAAACCTATAGTTTAGACCTTATTATAAACCATTTTAGGAGTTCACGCCTACTTTTATTTGAAGTATTTACAATACCCTGTTGTTTCCGATATTCTAAGGTTAAGGATATAATCTGAACCAATTAGGAGGTAACCCTTTGAAAAAACAAGCGGTCGTCATAAACCCCAAAGATAACGTTGCCACAGTAGTGGACGACTTCCCGGCCGGTACGATCATCCATTTTTTCAACCATCAAGCAGAACAGTCGATCCAATTAATTGAAGACATTCCCCTTGGCCATAAAGTCGCTATTAAAGAGATCAATGCCGGGGAAGACATCCTCAAATATGCGAAGAGTATCGGGACAGCCACTGAGAAGATTCTGCCCGGACAGCATGTTCATATTCACAACATGGAAAGTCAGCGCGGCCGCAATGACCAATGAACTCCAATTTACAGATGCTGAAAATCTTAAACGCATGCTCTAGTGTATGCTAATCCTTCAGAGTTTATCAATAGGAGGGGTACTCGTGGAAATATTAGGTTACCGGCGTCCTGATGGTAACGTAGGCATTCGTAATCATATTTTAATTGTTCCCACATCCGTCTGTTCGAGCACTGTCGCCATGAACCTTGCAAATCAGATCCCTGAAGCCGTAGCCCTTCCTAATCAGCATGGCTGCTGTCAAATCGGTGCCGATCACCTGCAAACAGTCAGAACCTTGATAGGTTTCGGCAAAAATCCAAATGTGGCTGCTGTTCTGGTAGTAGGACTTGGGTGTGAAGGGATACCCATACGTGAAACAGCCGCTGAAATTGCCGCTTCCGGTAAACCGGTGGAAGTCATCGTGATCCAGGAAGCCGGCGGCACCTTGAAAGCAGAAGCTGAAGGCCTGCGCAAACTAAGTGAATTGGTCCGCCAAGTCGCTCACCTCCACCCGGAAAAAGTCCCTGTCAGTGAACTAAGTCTGGGCATTGAATGCGGGGGATCTGACTTTACCTCAGGGCTCGCCTCTAACCCGGCAGCCGGGATTGCTGCCGATTTGCTAGTCGCGGCAGGGGGCAACGTCATGTTGTCGGAAACCACAGAATTCATCGGAGCGGAGCATGTCCTGGCACGCCGCGCTAAGTCACAGGAGGTTGCTGAGAAACTTTTTAAAATTGTGCATGACTGCGAAGAACGCGCAAAATTCTCAAACGTCAATCTTCGTGAGGGACAACCCACACCCGGTAATATTGCCGGAGGTATAAGCACTATTGAGGAAAAATCCTTAGGATGTATTTACAAAGCAGGCCATGCACCCATTCAGGATGTTCTCAGCTATGGGGAAATTCCTCAGGGAAAAGGGCTTTATATCATGGATACACCCGGTCAGGATATTGAATCCATAACAGGAATGCTCGCCGGCGGGGCGACTGTTGTGATATTTACAACAGGGCGGGGAACTCCAACCGGTTCACCGATTGCCCCCGTCATTAAAATCACGGCTAATAACCGTACGTATAAAATGATGGAAGACAACATCGACCTTGATGCATCCCCAATTATTACTGGGGAAGAAACCATAGAACAAGCCGGACAACGAATCTTTGAGGAAATTATTGCCGTAGCCAATGGACGAAGAACCAAAGCAGAGAGTTTAGGCTATAAAGAGTTTGGCATCTATCGCATAGGCTCAACGTATTGATACCATTTTCTTCATTATAATACCGATAATGATGATGAAAGCGGGGCTGGGATAAAACGATCACCAAGTTTTATCCCAGCCCCTGCCAACTTTCCGATTATTAATCTCTTAGACTGCTTAAAGAGCATCTAAAATCATAGCCAGTGGGTTTCTGGAAAACCCGCAGGCCAAATTGAGGAACAACAGCCAATATATGATCGAAAATATCTGATTGTATGCTTTCATAATTGACCCAAACCGTATCATTGGTAAAGACGTAAATCTCCAGAGGGATCCCGTGTTCTCCCGGAGGCAATTGTCTCACCATCTGGACCATTTCTCCATATATCTTGGGATGGTTTTTCAGATAACTCTGGATATAGGCTCTGAAGGTGCCCAGGTTTGTAAGGCGCCTGCCATTAACCGGGTGATTTGTATCGATCTGATTCTCTAAATTGTATAAGGCTATTTCTTGTTTCTTATTCCTTATATAGTCCGTCAGATAATGAATTTTTTCGAACTGGTCCAACATTTCTTCCGTACAAAAATCAATACTGGTAGTGTCTATATAGATAGAACGATTGATTCTTCTGCCGCCGGACTGGGTCATGCCGCGCCAGTTTTTAAAGGAATCTGAGACGAGTGCATAGGTGGGGATGGTCGTAATCGTCTTATCAAAGTTCTCAACTTTAACCGTATTCAGAGATATATCAATCACAGTCCCGTTTGCGCCGTATTTAGGCATTTCAATCCAGTCATCCAGGCGGACCATGTCATTTGAAGACAATTGGATACCGGCAACCAAACCTAACAGTGAATCTTTGAATACCAGCAGCAAAACTGCTGTTAAGGCTCCAATACCGCTTAGCAGCAATAATGGACTCTTTCCGATGATCGTGGCAATCATTAGGATTCCGCCGATGATATAGACAAAAATCTTGGCTACCTGAAGATATCCTTTAATTGGTTTATTTTTGGAGACCTCATAGGTTCTATAAATATCGTCTACCGAATTCAATAAGGCATCCATAACAAAAATCCCGGCCAGAATTATGTAAGCTGATGAAAATCTCTGAATAACAAGGCCTATCTTCTCCGGAAATGCCGGAGCAAACGAATAAATAATCAGGGCCGGAACAATGTGGGATAGTTTATGAAAAACGTTTTTTTCATACATGACATCGTCCCACTTGACCTTATTATTGCTGATGATATGAGAAAGGGCCCTGAGGACAATTTTTTTGGTGATAAAATTGACAATTAGACTGAGCAGAACGATAATCAGCAATAATATTCCGGCGGCAAGGTTTCTTGCCGTACCCTCATTAATGCCATAGCCAATAAACCAATCCATGATAAATTCGATCATCAATACCCTCCTCGGCTGCGATTTATATAACATCTCTTACCCATTAACAGCCTCAAAAGCATTCTAACATCTTTACCCTCAGTTATACAATTTTAATCCCATGTTCAAGCATAGAATCCTAACCTAAATTCAGAAGCCGGCTAAAGCATTTCAAACACTTTAGCCGGCTCATTATTATTGGCGCATATTGTCAAGAGTCTTCTTAATTTCTATAAGAAATTGTTCCGTACTAACCGTTTTCTTATCCGGAAGATCTGAAATGAGAGCCAGATCTTTTGTCATAATTCCCGCCTCAATGGTTTTTAAGGAAGCAGCCTCTAATTGATCCGCAAACTCAACCAACTCATTGATCCCATCGAGCTCTCCGCGTTTTTTTAAGGCACCTGTCCAAGCAAATATGGTGGCCATGGAATTCGTCGAGGTTTCTTCTCCTTTAAGGTGTTTATAATAGTGCCGTGTAACTGTACCATGGGCAGCTTCAAACTCGAAATTACCTTCCGGTGACACTAATACTGAGGTCATCATTGCCAAACTGCCGAAGGCCGTAGCCACCATGTCTGACATGACATCCCCGTCATAGTTTTTGCAGGCCCATATATATCCTCCATCGGAGCGGATAACCCGGGCGACGGCGTCATCAATCAGCGTATAGAAGTATTCAATGTTTGCTTCCTCAAAACGGGCTTTGTACTCTTGATCATAAATCTCCTGGAAAACATCCTTAAACCTATGATCGTATTGTTTAGAAATCGTATCTTTAGTAGAGAACCATAAATCCTGCTTTACTTCAAGGGCGTAATTAAAACAAGAGCGGGCAAAACTTTCAATAGAGCGGTCCAGATTGTGCATTCCCATGAGAATGCCCTTTCCCTGAAATTCAAAAATTGTCTGCCGGGATTCTTCCCCTTTTTCATTGGTAAAGACAAGCTCTGCCTTACCAGGCTCACCAACTCTATATTCAACATTTCTATAAAGATCGCCATAAGCGTGACGTGCTATCGTAATCGGTTTTTTCCAGGTAGGTATTAAAGGCTGAATGCCCTTGGCAATGATTGGCGCACGAAAAACAGTTCCATCAAGAATCGCCCGAATGGTACCATTAGGGCTTTTCCACATCTGCTTAAGCTTATATTCTTCCACCCGCTGAGCATTGGGTGTAATCGTCGCACATTTAACCGCTACCCCATAGTTCTTGTTAGCCATAGCAGCATCGATGGTGATTTGATCGTTTGTCTCATCCCGTTTCTGGAGTCCCAGATCATAATACTCTGTTTTTAAGTCAATATAGGGCAGGAGCAAGATTTCTTTAATGGATTTCCAGATGATTCGAGTCATCTCGTCTCCATCCATTTCAACTAATGGGACATTCATTTGAATTTTCTGCACGATTCCGTTTCCTCCTTAGTGATGCCTCCTAGAATAACTAGGACTAGGACTAGGTCCTAAAATCTGATCTTATATACTTCGACAAATATAGATATTCTCCTTTTCATTTAGGCTTGTTTCGTAAGTATACAAGAATTTTGTCATAACTGTCTATCATTGACATTAGAGGCATTAGGCATTATTCCCGTATTATTAATTAGCTTTGTCCAGTAAAACCCTTATTATTCTTATCAAGAGGCAACTGCTTGGAGGCTAAACTTAGTTAGAGTCATTACTTGCTTCATGGCTCGGTTCCGTAACCGCTTGCTTCATCCTTCGCACATACTCCGCTACATAAGGCACACAGTCTGCACCATATTGCTCAACGATCTTTACAATGGCGCTTCCCACAATAGCGCCGTCAGAAAACTGAACCATCCTCGCCGCTTGTTCAGGCGTGGAGATACCAAAGCCAACGGCACAAGGAATATCCCTTGCCTGTTTAACAAGCTTAACCATTTCTTCCACATCGGAACTGATTTCCTGCCGCACGCCGGTTACGCCCATGGAGGATACGCAATAAACAAATCCCTGGGCCTCACTGGCAATCATGCGAATGCGATCCTGAGAGGTCGGCGCGATCAGGGAGATCAAGTCAACACCATAGTTTAAAGAAAAAGGCCTAAGTTCATCTTTTTCTTCAAAGGGAACGTCAGGAACAATCACTGCATCAATACCTGTCTCCTGACAGTTTTGCATAAATCGCTCAGTACCATAGGTAAAGATCGGGTTCATATAGGTCATAAACGCCAATGGAACCTTGCATACCCTGCGGACACGCCGCACCATATCAAAGATCTTGTCGGTGGTTGCCCCGCCGGACAACGCACGCTCATCTGCTCTCTGAATAACAAGCCCCTCCGCAATCGGATCGGAAAAGGGAATGCCCAGTTCGATCAGGTCCGCGCCTTCCTCTGCCATCTTTATCACCAATTGTTCAGTGATTTCCAGGCTTGGGTCGCCCGCCGTGATAAATGGAATAAACGCCTTACCCTTGGCAAATGCCTGTTGCACTTTACTCATAGATCTCTCCCCCTCTGTAACGCGCTATTGCAGCGACATCTTTATCTCCTCTGCCAGAAAGATTTATGACCATAATTTGGTCTTTGCCCATTGCAGGCGCAAGTTTTCTTGCGTAAGCAACGGCGTGTGCACTTTCGATGGCCGGAATAATTCCCTCCATACGCGAGAGGTATTCGAATCCCTCCACTGCTTCATCATCATTGACCGGCACATATTCCGCCCGTCCAATATCATGCAGATTAGCATGTTCAGGACCCACCCCGGGATAGTCAAGTCCCGCCGAAATGGAATAGACCGGCGCAATCTGACCATATTGATCCTGGCAGAAATATGACTTCATTCCATGGAAGATACCAACGGTTCCGGTTGCCATGGTAGCGGCGGTCTTATCTGTATCGACTCCAAGCCCGGCTGCCTCACAGCCAATTAGACGAACCCCTGAATCTCCGATAAAATCATAAAATAATCCCATGGCGTTGCTGCCGCCGCCAACGCAGGCTATAAGCGCGTCAGGCAGCCTGCCTTCCTTTTGCAGCATCTGTTGTTTGACTTCGCGCCCGATGACGCTCTGAAAGTCACGCACAATGATTGGAAACGGATGCGGCCCCATAACTGAACCGAGTACATAATGAGTATCTTCCACCCGCGCCGTCCATTCTCGCATCGTTTCGTTCACCGCATCTTTGAGGGTTTGCGTACCGCTCGTCACGGAATGCACCTTAGCACCCAGCAGCTCCATGCGATAGACATTGAGCGCCTGGCGGTCTGTATCCTCTTTTCCCATGTAAATCTCGCATTTCATCCCCATAAGAGCTGCAGCAGTGGCAGTGGCAACTCCATGCTGCCCCGCGCCGGTCTCCGCGATCACGCGGGTCTTGCCCATTCGTTTAGCCAGGAGAACCTGGCCGAGAACGTTGTTAATCTTGTGCGAGCCGGTATGATTGAGATCTTCCCGCTTAAGATAAATCTTCGCACCACCGAGGTCTTTGGTCATCTTTTCCGCATAATAGAGCAGAGAAGGCCGACCCGCATAATTATTGAGGAGATCCTCCAATTCTTGCTTAAACTCAGGATCGTTTTTGCAGCGGTTATACGAGTCTTCCAACTCGATCACTGCATTCATGAGTGTCTCTGGAATATATTGCCCGCCATGAATTCCGAACCGTCCTTTTGACATAAACACATCTCCTTTTTTAAAAATAAAAAAGCCTTTATCCCCCTAAAGGGACAAAAGCTTATAACTTCTGCGTTACCACCCAAATTGACGATAAAAACCGCCCACTCATTTTGCATACCATCATATGCACCCCACTGATAACGGACAGGGTTCCCGTCAGCGTCTACTCCTGTATCACAGTTTCAAGCTGCCCTCGCAAGTCCATTCGGAAAAATCTGTACTGCTGCATCACACCATTTACAGCTCT
This sequence comes from Desulfosporosinus youngiae DSM 17734, assembly GCF_000244895.1. Taxonomy (NCBI): domain Bacteria; kingdom Bacillati; phylum Bacillota; class Clostridia; order Eubacteriales; family Desulfitobacteriaceae; genus Desulfosporosinus; species Desulfosporosinus youngiae. Next base: position 1,446,593 of record NZ_CM001441.1, on the reverse strand, counting down.
CTGGATATACCCGATCCTTCGTACTTCTCTTGCTCAACGGTTTTATTATGTTTTTAATACTATAGTCCAGATTTGCCTGGTTGTCAATCGCCATAAAGCGATATTAAGTATACGCTAGATGAATGAGATATCTAAAAACCATTTAAATGCCTACAAGAAGAAAATATTTTCATTGATTTTTTAGGATTATCGCGATATCCTATACATTATACCTTTTCATACTGTTTTCATAGTGTTTTAATTTTATGATCTGATTTTCAGTCGGCTTTATAATGTTTTATAATTTTATAATGGTTTATAATCAGGAAGGAGTATTTATCACATGCAACTCTTGAAGGACAAAATTCGCAGAGACGCAAAAATAGTAGAAAATCGAATAATTAAAGTTGATAACTTTTTAAATCATCAATTAGATATTACATTGTTCAATGAAATAGGCAAAGAATTTAAGCGCAGATTTGCTAATAAAGAAGTTACAAAGATTGTAACCCTCGAAACTTCCGGTATTGCTATTGCTAGTATCACCGCTCAATATTTTAATAATGTCCCTGTTGTTTTTGCAAAAAAACACGCAGGTCTTAATATGAATCAAGATGTTTACGAAGCTAAGGTTTATTCTTATACAAAAGATCAGGAATATACTATAAAAATATCAAAGAGCTTTTTATGCCCCAGTGATAAAGTATTGATTATCGACGATTTTCTGGCGAGCGGAAGTGCTCTTATGGGGTTGTATAGTTTATTATCTCAGAGCGGCGCTGAAATCTCCGGAGTGGGTATCGTTATAGAAAAAACATTTCAAGAGGGCCGAAAGCTCATAGAAGAAAAGGGCCTGCAATTAGAGTCTTTGGCCATCATTGAATCCTTTAAAGATGGTCAGGTAGTTTTTAGGTAAACGCTCCGCATTCTTGACCGGCAAGTTTTGGAATAAGGATGATCCACATTCTATTTGGATAAAGATACCGAAAACGAGGGTTGCATCTTTAAGATTTGACCCTCGTTTTAAGTTTACTCCGCTCTTTTCGGGGTAACCCAGGATAGTCTTTCAATCAACGGAAGCCCTAATTCAAACCGTATCAGGGCAAATGATTATCTCTTTACCGCGTAGGTTTACTAAACACTCAGTAAGGTACTCATTGTTATGTTCGGGATACACAAAGGATATCCCACTTTCCTCGTCTTTCAGCCGTTGAAGTTCTCTAGGATCCGGCTCGAATCGCGGCGCTGATTTTCCCCGGTATCCCGGATCAAGCCAACAACTGTCAGGAATGTACCCGCGCCTCTGCATCTCGGACATTACCCGCATGTGATAGGTCCAGAGCCGCTCGCGGGAATAGCGAAAAACATAATTAACCACGGAATGAGGTTTTCCCCAGCTGTTCCCGCGCAGGGCACAACATTCTCTGTGCTGCCCCAAAAGTTGTTGCCTTGGCAAAAGCGAGAGCAGATTTTCATGCCATAGACGCATATTAAGTACTCTCCCTGAAGTGTAGTTTTGTCGGTTCGGTATAATACGGGATTTTCCAATGACGTTCGTTTTTATACTGTTCATTCACCCATTTGGTCATTGCTTCATAAGCAGGCCCCATTTTCTTATAGGGTCCTTTGTACATAATCTAATATGATCTATGCTCTTTTTCAGACTGACAATTTCTGCCCATGATCCTTTAACCACTTCCTCCACTGCTTGTACTCAGGCATAAACTGGGCAACCCTTTCCCAAAACTGCACGGAATGGTTGAGATAGGTCAAATGAGCTAATTCATGAATAATAACATAATCGATTACTTCATCAGGAGCCATGATAATCCGCCAATTCAAGTTAATGTTTCTTTTGCTGGAACAGCTCCCCCAGCGGGTCTTTTGTGCCTTCAGTCGGAAGGTCTGAAAGGTCACTTCCATTCGCTTGGCCTGCTTATCAAGCTTGTCCTGGAGCACCTTGCGTGCCTGATCTTTGTACCATGATATGAGCGCCGCCTGGATATTTGGAACCCAGGCTTGCACCGGCAAGTCCTCAGGTATATAAACCCTCAGCACCTGGCCTTCCGGAGAAACTCTCAGCATTTTGCGTTTATGCCTTTGAATTCTTAACTCTAGGTTTTCTCCTTGATACAGAAACTGCTGCCCGTCGTGATACTCCGCTGGGGGTTTCTGCCTGTCTTGATTCTTGAGCCATGATTTTAAAATCCACTCTTGTTTGGTAAGTAATAATTCCTTTAGCTGCTTAGCGGATACATTCTTAGGCGCTGTAATGCGAAGACGATCTTCAAGAATAGTCAGCGTAACTCTTCGATAACGTGCGCTCCGTCGTTCTTCATACGGAATCATTTGATCTCTAATACACAGTTGGTCCAATTAAAAGTGTTCCTCCCCATTTAAAATCTTTCCCGAAATACAGCATTTCAATAAAAAAATGCCCATTTGGGCTTGATTAATCTTGAAAAAATAATTATTTGCACCCCATCCATGCATCCAAGTGGGGTGCAGCAATGCCATATTTAAAGCAATGCATCGCGGAAAACGGACTCCAGCGGTATAACAAAACCTTCGAATAACCCTACCGGAATCATGTCTGGGGCAGAATAGACCGTAGGTTTTCCATACTGACCGTTCTGAATCTGGAATACCAGGACTGTTTCATCCATGGGATGAACCACCCAATACTCTTGAACCCCTGAACTTTCATAAAGAGCAAGTTTTATTCCCAAATCTTTTTTAAACGTTGAAGGGGAGAGTATCTCTATAATCATGTCCGGTATACCTAAACACCCTCGCCCATCAATCTTTTGTGGATCACACACAACCGTTATATCTGGCTGAACCACTTTATCTATCATTGAATCTATCGTCTCGGACTCAACAAGCCGAACATCAAATGGCGCCATATAGGCTTTGCATTTCTTTCCTTTGAGCCAGTTAGCCAATAGTCGAAAGATTTCTCCCAAAATCTCCTGATGTTTTGGCGTAGGTGCCGGGGTCATATTATAGGGAACTCCGTTAATCAGTTCCCAGCGCTCGTCTTCCGGCCAGGTCAAGTAGTCTGTATAGCTATATAACAATGGCGACCCTTTTGGAGTAGACGGCATATCGACATCCCCTTTGGCTTTTCCATATTATAACACGAAACCAATAAAACTTTGAACCTTAAAAATAGGAACTCAGGCCTGGTTGCCAATTAATTGACTCTCCACATAATAAATAACCTCACAATCACAATGCCCGCCATTCTTTTTGAAAATCTCTATAATTTCATTTATTTTTCCTCGTTTGAACTGCATCTGTGTAAGTATCTGCTCACTCAGACGAAAGGTATGATCGCATACTAATCCTGAGAGTTTTTCATTCAGCTTATAGAAAAACATTCTATGATAAAGCAGACTTAATAGATCAAAGTCCTTGTTTAAACGAGCCTTCTCTTCATTAAATAGATTGTCATACTGAAGGTTTTGGGTTTTTAAGCCGGACACAAGTCTCTGGGTGACTTCTTCTCTGATTAATTTCCGGTCTTTTAAAACCACTTCTTCAGAGTCTGGTTTTTCTCTAAGTTCCCGTCGATTTTCTTTATTGGCTGTTCTTTTACCCTTCCCAGCGACATGAACACCAACTCCTTATACCAAAAGTTACTAATTTATATTACAGGTCAACTTCTCCGTCCTGAAGCATTAGCTATACCATTCCCCTTTTTCCATAGGTTCACCCATTGGGGATCGCAAAAGAGGATGATCATTGCCTAATCTATTCGGTTCAGATAGTGATCCATAATTTCTTTTGGAACTAGGCTCCCCCCGGTCCCCCAGACAATATGGCTGGCTTGGGACATTTTTTTCTCCAGATCAAACCGCTTCAGATATTCCAGTCCCGATTCGGTTTTTAACAACCTTGCCGGTCCGGGCATTCCGGCAAGTGCTGACGGCTCAAGCCGGAGGTTCTCGGTTTTACTTAAGGCCTGAAGCAATACGAATAACTCTTCGTCTTTAATGGTGCAGGCTCCGCTCAGCAAAGTTTCGATCGCTTTTCCTACGAAACCAGAGGGCCTGCCTACGGCTAAGCCATCAGCTTCTGTCCTATTATCCAAACCAATATCCTGAACCGATATTTGATCATGCAGACCCGTCGCAAGCCCTAAAAGCATACACGGAGAGTGAGTCGGCTCAGCGAAGAAACAATGAACATCTTGTTTAAATACTTGCTTCAGCCCATAAGTTACTCCTCCCGGCCCGCCTCCTACACCGCAGGGCAGATAAACAAAGAGCGGGTGATTAGAATCTACTGCTATCTTTAACTCAGCCAATTGATTTTTCAAACGATAAGCGGCCACAGCATAACCCAGGAACAGATCGCGGGAGTTCTCGTCATCGACAAAGTGGCAGCTGGGATCGTTTTCAGCCTGTCTTCTCCCCTCTTCGACCGCTTTGCTGTAATCTGAGGTGTATTCAATTACCTGGACTCCTTTGGAGCGTAGAAGTTCCTTTTTCCAGGCTTTCGCATCAGAGGACATGTGGACGGTGACACGAAAGCCGAGCTTCGCTCCAATCACACCGATACTTAAGCCAAGATTCCCTGTCGATCCGACCGCGATGGAGTAGCGGGAGAAGAATTCTCTAAACTTCGAAGAATTTAAGACAGCAGTCGTCATCGAGTTTGAGCAAACCATGAGCCAGAGCCAATCTTTCGGCATGCTTGAGGACTTCGTATATTCCGCCGCGAGCTTTGATCGAGCCGGAAATTGGGAGATGACTATCACATTTGAGCCACAGATGACCAGGAATTTCAATATTATAACGTTTACCAAGGTAACCTTGCATGTTCGGGATAGGAATAAGAGGGGATTCAATGAATCCCCCGGTACGTTGAGTTTCCGGGAAGGCTTGGGCGATATAGGGAGCGAATCGGATCAGCCTTGTCTCCGCTTCCTGGATCTCTGTCTCTTTGATGGGAACAGGGTTGTTTGATGGTTTGTACCCTGGATTTGTCCAGAAGACTTCTTGGGCAGAAACCAGATCCGCAAGTAAGGGATGTTTCAATTTCCATTCTTCAAGAGTTCTGCCCATAGAATTATTGTTCATTAGCATATGTACATTTATCCCCCTATAAGTTTTCTCAATAATTTAGTATTGGTAATCTGATCATAAGGTTTCTGAAGTTTTTCCCCAAATACGTTCATCTGGAATAGTATCCGGAAACTTAGCCCTTTTTCCCCCGCCCGAGAAAACTATGCAAAATCATGCCCAGAACGACTAGAAGCATTCCCGGGATAGACCAAAGCGTAGGATACGGTCCATGAAGGATTAGCAGTTCTCCGAGAAGAGCAAAAATCACTTCCCCGGACTGGGTTGCTTCCACAGCTGCAAGCTTGCGGACATTGCCCTTTGTCATATCCGTTGCCGAGAAAAAAAGGATCGTAGCTATGACACCGGAGGAAAGGGCAACAATCACCGATTGCAGCATCTGATTGCCACTCGGGAGTCCTACTTTCGCCACCCCGATAAGGGACAATATGAGCCAAAAAGGGAGACTGGCCAGGGTCATTCCAAGAACTCTTTGATAAGTGTCAAATCGTTCCCCGCAAGCAGCCATCATTTTACGATTACCCAAAGGATAAGCAAAGGCAGCCATTAACACGGGTAAAATTCCGAAGGTGATCTCTTTAGCCGTAAGAACCTGAGCCTGCTGCAGCTGAATCAGCGCAATTCCCAAGAGGATGATCAGGGAAACAGCCAGCCCTTTCACAGGTATAGATGAACGGACTATCTTCAATCCCGATTCGGTTTGGATTGCGGTATGAAAGAATGGAGCAAGCAGAGAACCGGCTACAATCGTAATCTGCCACATGCTTGCGACCAGCCAAGAGGGTCCATAATCTGCTGCGAAGCAAAGGGGTGCATAAAAAATCCCGAAGCCTACAGTACTCCAGACAAGCCAAATCATGGGTCTTTGACGCATATCTATTAAGAGCGGTTTTAGATTTCTTCTTGCCAAGACAAGAATAAGCAGAGGCGGGACCATGAAAACATATCTGAGAACTGCACTCCATATCCAGCTCCCGCCCGATAAATCCATAGCACGGTTTAAAACAAAAGTCACTGCAAAAAATAGTGACGCCAATATCCCAAGCATAATTGCCTTCAAGTATCTCCACCCCATCGATCTTTCTATCTCTTTATAGGATAACACAAGTTGCTTCATCGGTGAAAATCGTTGAAAACAGAGGGACAGGTACGGTGTTTTGAAGCACGTACCTGTCCCTCTGTTTTCACGACTATTACGGTCAAACTAATTTTGACTTTGTTTAAATGCTTGTTGCTTCTGATTCATTTCCGCTTGGGTCATAGTTTGGTTTTGCTGTTGGGCAGCGCTTGTAAATTGAGCTTGTTGTGCCTGACCTTGTTGACCGCTCTGACTGCCGGAATTTTGAGCGTTAAAGTTTTCAGCTTTTTGCTCACCTTGCCGGGCCTGCTGAGCTTGTTGTTCGAATTGTTGAGGAGTTTGTTGTGTTCCTTGAGAATTAGTTGTCTTATTCATTAAAGAAGCCTCCTAATTGTTTATTTCCAAAGCTTATTCTTGCCTAAACAGCTAACATTATGTTGGCAATAAAGCCCAAAAGTATTGTCAGCAAAAAAGACAGGTCTGTTGCTTTTTCAAAAACAACAGACCTGTCTTAAATGTTTCTCTTTACCAGGAACAGCTACAACTAACCATTCCCATGATTCTTACCTGAAACACCTCACCTGTCCCCCTGTTTCACGTTCTGATATCCAGATTTGCTCCAAGGAAAGGCTGAATCGATGTTTCCATGGCTTTAGTCTGTATCCCTTGAGATGCTATCAGGGAATCGCTTTGATTTTGGGCAGCATCCATAGCCATCTTCATAACGGCCAGACTCGCTTGTTCTTGAACTTTGTTTTGATTATGGACAATTGACAGTGCGGCAATATCCACATTCACTCCTCCTTAAAATTAGTGGGCATCAAGCCAGAAGGTTTTACTTTGTTCATCCAAAAAGATAACTTCTTGCCGGTATCTATGCAGTTTAGCGTTTATTTGTTCAATTTGCTTGCTGTTAAGTTTATAGTCTCTGGCAAATTCAGCAAGCTTTTTCATCATTTTAAGTTTTGCCTCGATTTGGTCTAAGGCATCCATTCGGCGTTGACTCCATTCTAATTTTGAATTCAAATAGTCTTCATTTTTCGGCATAAGCACCATACCTTATTTTACTAATTCCTCTGACCTATTACAATCCTTTATCTCCGCTTCTTCCTGGTCTTTTTACCAGTCACGATCGCAACCCGGAAACCTTTCCTGCTTTGCCGGACGGTAGCAGCCATAAAGCCGAAGAACATTAAGGACCATACTCCCAGGGTCACGATTATTCCCAGTAAAATCCGCCAGGATGCCGCCCACAGCAATGGCCTGCTCAAGAGATACAATCCGTAAATTATCCCTGACAGAAAACCCCCTTCAAAGGAAACCGGCGGAATTTCCCGGACAATTCTGACCAGCTCATCCGGCTGAAACAGGTAGATAAGACCCAGTGCTAAGAAGAGGATAAAAAACAAGTTAATGAGATACATAATTAAGGAAGCACCGGGGGAAATCCTTTGTTGCGGAGTGTCCGGATTATAGCGGCAGTTATTAATGGAATAAAAGAGCCCGATCGCGCTGGATCCCAAGGAAAGAAGCACCGCTCCAAAGGCCAGGGCAACTATGAGAGTCGGGGAAACGCCAATTGCTAACGCAGTACCGACTAATAGAGCCTCCATTAAGACTAGGGTTGGAAGAATTGCGGCCACTAATTTCCCCCATACCACCGGCCAGCCGGCAAGGGGAACACTGTTTAGGAGCCAGTCGGATTCTCCCTCCCGGCCGAAGGATTGCAACGCCATATTACCGCTGAACATAATGGTGTACATTATTAAAACGGTTATTAAGCTGCTATTGCTGGATTGCACCTTCAGAAACAGGTGTTGGCCAATAAAGAAAAGCATGATAATCAAAGGAACCATATAGCCAAACCATTCCCGGGTGTCACGTTTCATAGACAGTAAATCTTTCTTGGCTACTGCCCACATTCCCAGCCAAGGCGAAGCAGAACGGGCGGCTTCTTCCTTAAAGACTAAATAATTAGTCTCCTTTTGCCGATAGGCTTCTCCATTGACCGCAGCAACCCTCTTTTTGCGGCGTCTGCCGCCTTCTCCTTGGCTGAGGGAAATAAATCCGCGCCGGAAGCCCCGCTCGACCAGATTGAATGCCAGCACAAAAAGGAACACGCCCATACAGAGGATCAGCACGCTCCACCCGAGTCCTTCAAGAACGTTTCCTGAAATCCCCGCCACTAAAGCCCGTGCGCCCCATCCCCAGGGGAAGAAGTCCATTACGCTGAGCAATTGCTCCTGTCCTGCCAGCCACGCTCCGAGGTTGAATTCCTCTTCCCTATTGATCAGCATATTGGGGATCTGAAAAAGGATTGCAATTAAAATACCTGCTAAAGCACCGATAAAGCCAATCGCTTCTTTGCTCCGATGAGGGGGTACAATACGCATCACCAGCAGATTGATTAGTTCGGCTACGGCAGTTCCGCTTGCCCACAATCCTAAACCGACTAAGAGTACCAGACCATAAAATGAGGCTCCGGCTTGAAAGAGTAAGCCATAAAAAACTCCCGGCAGGAAGGCAAACAAAAGGGCTGTCAATAAGTTGCTTCCGATCACCGACAGGGACTTTACAGCAAAAACCACCTTGAGAGGTACGGGGGCCATGAAAAGCAGTTCCAGATCATCAGACATGTATAGGGTAGCAAAGGCCGCAGTAATGCCAAAGAAAATCTGACCGCCTAATCCAACCATAAATAACAAGGAGAGAAAACCCTGGACTGTTTGTGGAGGCATGGTCTGTAAAGCTCCATAGGCAAAATACCCCAAGGAACCGATCATGGCGCTTAACCCAATCAACACGACAACCATTCCGATTAACGCACCCACCGACCTATGTCGCATCTTGTTCCAGCTCACCCGCAGCTGGTTTTTTAGCAGCAACATAAAGTCTTGTCTGAAGGATTGCTCCGGCGGTGGGTCCATCAGAGGAGGTGGAAATAATAGTTTCATTCGTTATCCCTCCTCTAAGCTTCTGATGAGTTCCGCATTTTCGTTACCGCCCGTCAGCTCCAGGAAGATATCCTCCAAGCTTTCTCCGCCATGTCCGACCTTTTGACGCAGTTCATCCGGGCTGCCCTGCGCGATCAGTTGACCGTCTTTGAGGATAGCGACACGATGGCACATTCTTTCAGCGATCTCCAGAATATGAGTCGACACAAAAACGGCGACTCCCTGTCGGGCCATCTCCTGCAGGACATCTTTCAACAGCCGCGCACTGGCGGGGTCAAGACCGACGGTCGGTTCATCGAGAAGGATTACCTTGGGCTGATGGATCAAGGCCGACGCCAATACGACCTTTTGCCGCATACCGTGAGAATAGCCCTCCAATAACTCATCCGCCCGGTTCTGAAGCCCAAACATGGCTAAAAGCTGCTCCGCTCGTTCCTGCATGACATTTTTAGGTACCCGGTAAAGGGCGGAGACGAGATGTAAAAATTCTCTTGCCGAAAGTTTGCCATATAATTTCGGCTGATCAGGCACATAGGCCATCATTGCTTTGGCTTGAGTCGACTGCCGGCTAATATCGTAACCGCAAATATAAGCCTCTCCTTCACTGGGATCCAGCAGGCCGGTTAACATTTTGATGGTGGTTGTCTTACCGGCACCATTCGGTCCCAAAAAGCCGAAGATTTCTCCGCTCTTAACCTCCAGGTTTAGACCTTTGACAACGGACACAGGGCCATATCGTTTTGTTAACTGATGGGTTTTTATTAAGACATGTTCCATGAATAGCTCTCCTTTATTCTCACTTCATCCTTGGTTTAAAGATTCAGTGAGTTTTATCTTCGGACTAACTGATGCGAAGCTTCTGCGTTTAGTATCGTACATCTTAGTGAGGAATAATCACTGAAGCTGAATTTATTGCATTAAGAATTCGCCTTTGTCAGCAAGATTCCCTTTAATTAAGTTTTGAAAAAACAAATCAGCCAATGTTTCCCAATATTTAGTTGAATCTTACGTCTGATAGAATAAGAAAACCCGTGAACATGACCTTCATGTTCACGGGTGAAGTATATTTTCCTTGATTTAACCTTAAGACTTCTGCTTGCTACAAACCAATACCCGAGGCTACACCGGTAGCATAGAAGAGATATCTGCCAATGAACATACCCACGATCAGAACCCCGGAAGCCACATATAAAGTACCGGCTTTCCCGGCTAATCGTCCGCTTTGTGAGATCAGCATCAAGAATACGCCGCCCAGAACCAGGACCCAGCGAACTACAAAGGCTACTCCGTAAGCACCTGTCAGCAAAGCTGCACTCTGCTGAGCCGCGCCGGAGGCTGCGCCTAAGCTTGCCATGAAGCTGGGGACTAATGCCATCTGCACCAGCACGACTACGAGCATAATCAAGTCTAATCTGAACATTTTTTCCGTTTTATGTTCACATGTAGTCAGCAGAAAGACCACTGCCCCCAAGATGAGGGTCGCTGCATAAAAGTCCACCAGCGTGTTCCAGCTCTGCCAAGCCGAAAAGACCGTATTCATATAGACGATCGCCATGGAATTGACAGCTACCAATCCTACAAAACTAGTGACAACGCTCCATATCGCCTTAAGTTTGTCATTGATTTGGGCAGATCGTTCAAAATAGTAAGCAATGGCTACCAAGACAAAGAAACCGCCACTGAAGAAAATTTCCTGGCTTAAAGGTGAACTGAACAGTTTACTCAAACTGCTAAAAGCCATGAAGGGCTTTCCCAGGTGAAAGAGGGAGAAAATAATGCCGACCGTTGTTAAAATCAGTGCGGTTAAGGTCGTGGTTTTGGCATAGGGCACTTCCTGATTTCTGAGGCGTGAAATAGTGGACCACAAGAAGACCCCGACCGCTGCTTGTACAGTTAACGTGAAAATAATCAATGGCAAATCATGCATAGTTACGCCCTCCTTTCTATTTAATCGAGTCCTTATGAGGAGTAATGGTCACTGACGGGCCTGTAACACTGGAGGAAGGAAGTCCTTTAACATCGGCCAGAGCACCATATTTAGCTTTCAGCTCATCAATAGGACCGTAGTCCAAGGCTCTCATAAAGCAGGCTCCGACACAGGCAGGCTGTTTACCTTCTTCAAGCAGGTCGATGCAGAAATTACACTTACTCGAAGTTTTGTTGATTAATTGAGGAGCTCCATAAGGACAGGACCATACGCACATGCCACAGCCGATGCATTTCTCCTGGTCGACTAAGACAATGCCGTCTTCCTCTCGTTTATGCATAGCACCCGTCGGACAGTTGGCTGCACATTTTGGCCGCTCACAGTGATTGCAGGCCATGGACAACCAGTAAGCATAGACATTGCTGCGAATGACACCGTTTTGTTCCTCACTGCTGCCCCCTGTAAATTCATGAACTTCACGCCAGTATTCTCCGGCTTCTAAACCATTTTTATCTTTACAGGCAATTTGACAAGTAAAACAGCCTATACAGCTTTGTTGATCAATGTGAAATCCTAATTGTTTAGTCATTCAGGTCACCTCCTAAACGTTTTTCACTTTTTCGATTTGAACTAAATTGGTGTGCTGAGGATTACCCCAGGCTAATGGAGTATGCTTCCAGGTTGTTAAGGTGTTCATGCAGCCTCGGATGTCGACACCATTTTTGTCCGGCGTATACCAGGCACCCTGAGGAATACTGCAGACACCGGGGGTGATTCGGGGAGTTACTCTGGCTGGGATCATAACCGTTCCACGCTCATTGAAGATTTTCACCAGGTCTCCATTCTTAATGCCCCTTGCTTCGGCATCCTTGGTATGGATCCAGACTCTTTGCGCCTCTGCTTCTTCAAGCCAGGGAATATTATCAAAGGTGGAATGGACCCGGCGCTTGGAATGGTGACCGATACACTGTAAAGGATAGGTAGCCTTTAAGGGATCTTCCGGACCTTCCCAGGCAGGAATATATTTGGGAATCGCCGGAATTTCTTTAGGATTATTCATATCAAAGAGTTGTTTCGAGAATAGTTCAATCTTGCCGGAAGGAGTTTTCAGGGGGTTAGCCGCCGGGTCTTCTCTAAAGTCCTTATAAGCAACGACTTCCGTTGGTTTCGTCTTGTAAATTCCTTTAGCCTTAAACTCTTCATAACTTGGGAAGTCCTTGTGAGCTGCCTGAGCAGCGGCAACTGCGGCCTTAAGGAAATCTTCCTCTGTTTTCCCTTCGGTAAACTGATCCTTTAGACCAAATCGATCGGCTAGGTCAGTGAAAATATCATAAGGTGTACGACAATCATAGAGCGGTTCTACGAGTTTATGGCCGAAGACCGCCATGCCGACGCTTAGTGAACGGCTGCAGATATCTTCGGACTCGAACTGAGTGGTTCCGGGCAGGACAATATCACAGTACTGCATGCTCGAGGTCATAAAGGTATCCATACCGAGAATAAATTCACATTTACTGGTGTCTTTTAAGAGTTTAGCCGTTCGACCCGTATCTCCGTGCTGATTAATCAGAGCATTACCTGCATAATTGAAGATGAATTTAATATCAGTGCTTAATTTATCCGCTCCCTGTAAGCCGGCATTAGCCTTCGTGAATTCTTTTCCGCGTTCAATGGCATCTGTGAAGAGATAAAAGGAGATTTTAGTTTTCACAGGGTTTGTTCCTGTGGGAAATGATCCCATTTTGATGGCTGGACCACCTTCATACATTCCCGGATTTGATCCCGGAATTCCGACGTTGCCTGTCAACGGACCGAGCAATGCGACGGAGAGAGCCATGGTTTCTCCATAAGCATGCCGCTGCATTCCCCGTCCTTGGAGAATAAAGCAAGGTTTCGCTCCACCAATTTCTCTAGCCAGCTTGATAATTGTATCCGTAGGAATACCACAACGCTTAGACGCCCATTCAGGAGTTTTTGGTTCGCCATCGCTTTCTCCTAAGATATAGCTTTTGTAGGAATTTCCTGCAGGGACTCCTTCCGGCATGTGGGCTTCATCAAAGCCTACACAGTAGTTGTCCAGGAATTCCTGATCATGCAACCCTTCAGTAATCATGACATAAGCAAGAGCCGCCGCTAAAGCACTATCTGTGGTTGGGCGAATAGGAATCCATTGATCTGCAAAGGTAGATGCTGTATCCGTATGAACAGGATCGATGACGATAATTCTGGCCCCATTTTTCTTGGCTAATTTCAAATAATAAGATGAGTTTAAGCCGCCTACCCGGGTATTCGCCGGGTTATCTCCAAACATTACAATCAGCTTCGCCTTAAGGAATGTGGTGGGAGAACTTCCTCCGTAGGCTGCACCAAACATGTAAGGGACGGCATACATATAATTCGCTTGACTATAGTTTCCGTAAAAACTGAGAAATCCGCCAAGCATGTTGAATAATCTTGCAGCAGGTCCGCCGACATAGCTTTGATTGACAACACCGCCTGCTCCGGAAGCATAATTAAAATAGAGGGCCTCATTGCCATAAGTGCTAATAACTCGTTTTAGTTCAGAAGCGACGGTATCCAGCGCTTCATCCCAGGAAATTTTCTCAAACTTGCCTGATCCGCGCTCTCCAACGCGCTTCATAGGATATTTCAAGCGGTCTGGGCTATACAAACGCTGACGCTGTGAGCGGCCCTTGGGACAAGCGCGTGCCTGGGGATTCTCCCATGTGTCATCTCCCACATTGTCGGTGCTAAAACTTAGGACCACTCCATCTTTTACCCAACCCTTAAGCTGACAGCGACCGCCGCAGTTATGCCAGCACATTGATGGCAATTCTTTGGCACCCTCATGTCGTTTTCCGGCCTGAGCAAGTGCAGGTTCCGAACCTCCGCCTTGACCGGAAGGCATACATCCAACCAAGGAGATGGAGCTTCCCACTGCAGCGCTCCATTTCAAAAAGGAGCGGCGGCTAACTGTGAAGTCTTTCTTCATTCCCATTTTTCAACCTCCATTTGCAATCTTCTATAGGAAAATTCTGATTAGGCTCTTGGATTACAAGCCTATCGAATTTTCTTTCTTTGTTAAGCAGTCTTTTCTCAACTAGTTTTATATCTCATTTCTTGAGTCTCTTAACTTTGTAAAACCAGTCCGCTGTAAATCCTTAAAAACTTTTTTATGACGTTTTCAAACGTTCAAAGTCCCATTGTATATAAGCTGAAGCGAGACGTGCCAATCCACCAAAATAATCTGTACGGGCATTACTTATAACATCTTGAGTAAATTCAAAGGCCCATTTTACTAAGTGCTCACTTAAAAATTCGATTTGGTCGTCCATCAGAAGTTTTGCTTCCTCATAGTGCTTAAGCTCAAGGGCTTTATACTGACGACCAATCAGCTCAGCCATAAATTCTAACTCCGCCCCGAAATGATCATCAGGTTCAATGTTTTTCTTAGCAACTTCTAAACCATGACGCCGGTAAAATTCCCTCACTTCCAGAGTAATGGCGTCAAAGGTGAGTTTTTCTTCAGACCGATAAACAGATTCCCAGGGCGGCGCTTTAAGTTTATGAGGTCCAACAAACAACGTATTAAAATCATCGTTAAGCTCCGTTAGGACTTCATTTTTGTTGCTTTCTGTAATATTCGCAGCCCACTGACATAGCTGGTCTAAGCCTTGCCGAAAAACCTCAGCGTCTAATTCTAATGGAAAAGATTCAAAAAGCTTTTCCTCCAGAATGATATCGACTTGGTCAATGCTTGGAGGAGTAAGGAAGACCGAGCCCAATATGGAGTAGATTAACTCCCGAACTTCTAAGAGGCTTAGTTCTTCATTGTTATCAATCATCAATTAAGTCATCCTCCATAGTCCTATTTGTGATTGTTTTCACCAACTCAAGTAGGTTAGTTGTTTATAAGAGCTTAACTCTTAACTATAATTCATGGATTGGTAAAATGAGCTGTTATTGTTATCACTAATACTATCATACCTAATAGTTCTTGGTAATTGAATAGAAAGCCTTTGTATAAAGCTACAAACAATTAAGTGATTTTTTGTATCGCTGCTGACAATTAACACTAAAAGGAATAAATAAGGTCTGACTGTTAAAAAATACTAATGTTAGCGACAAATTGTTATAAGGAGATCAACATGCCGGAACAGATGGATCATCTTGACACTAAGCATTTGACGGAACTAATAGACTGGGCTAAAAACAAAACCAATCAGCATAAGCATCTCTTTCTCGTCGAGAGCCTTGCCCCTCTTGTCTTGAGGTTTAAACCATCTGTGCTCCTAAATGTATCCTTAGAGAATGAAACAGCCTGGAAGGAATTCAAAGGATTATTTACCCAACCAAAAGCCCTGCAGATCAAGACTATCCGTAAACTAAACGGACGGCTGCAAGTGATTTTTTATCAAAAAGAGCTGCTTGATTCTGTATTGCGGCAAAAGCCAATTCAAGAATTTCTAAAAACCTTAAGCTATCCTAAGCAATATTCCCTAAACGCCTATCTGAGTTTTCTAAAGCATAGAATAACATCTCTGGCATTCCCTCATGAGGTCGGAGTTTTCTTAGGCTATCCATTGAAGGATGTCTTGGGTTTCATGGGACTTCTGCCCCTTCCCTATAAGAGAACTCAAGGCTGGCGGATTTATGGAGAGGAAACTCCGTCTAATGAAATCTATGAAAAGTACAGGCAAGCTCGAAGTATGATGAGAAAATTAGCCGGTGATATTGATTAACCATTGAAAGCGAGAGATGATTATGAATTATAAATGCCCTTACTGCAATACTGTTCATTCTGGGATTGAGTGGGACTCAGCCACCTTAAAGGAATTGGGCATGAACAAAATCAATGACTTTAGTGACAATGATATTGAATCCATCGAGATGAGCATCCCCGGATATCATTACATCTGCCCGAGTTGCGGAGCAGAGACAGCTATTAGTGACATTAAGGAAATGTAATCAGAGGAAGAGGAAAAATAATTACCGGACCAGAGACCAAGTATCGTTGATATTGACTTTGCAGCACCCTTGAGGGTAAGGCAAAGGTCTTATTTTTATTTGTATAAGTTTCTGGAAAAATTACGCGCTGGAGCATATCCTCTGGCAAATTCTACATCACCAGAGCGGATTAAGGTTATTACGTCCCAAAGCTGGTGTCTAGGACTAATTTTTTTTATTAGTTTTTTTAAAAAGTCCTTGACATCTATAATAATTATAATATAATAATAAATGTAAACAAACACAAGCGCTAACCCAAAATAAATAAGAAATTGAGATAGGAGATGTTTTTAATGAAGAAATTTGTTTGTGCTATCTGCGGGTACATCTATGAAGGAAATGAGGCTCCCGATCAGTGCCCACAATGTAAGGCAGCGAAGGATAAGTTCTCAGAAAAAGTCGAAGGAGTTCTGGAGTGGGCTGATGAACATAAAGTAGGAATCGCCCAAGGAGTTGATCCGGAAGTCCTTGAAGGATTGAGAGCTAATTTCACCGGTGAGTGTACAGAAATCGGTATGTATCTGGCAATGAGCCGCCAAGCGGATCGGGAAGGTTATCCTGAAGTCGCTGAAGCTTACAAACGAATTGCCTGGGAAGAAGCAGAACATGCTGCCAAATTTGCTGAACTTCTAGGCGAAGTCGTTTGTGCAGATACTAAGAAGAACCTGCAACTGCGGGTAGATGCAGAATTTGGTGCGACTCAAGGTAAGAAAGACCTTGCCACATTAGCCAAAAAGCTGAATTTGGATGCGATACATGATACCGTTCACGAAATGTGTAAAGATGAAGCCCGTCACGGTAAAGCCTTCAAAGGATTGCTTGACCGTTACTTCAAATAATAGCGAAACAGAGGGACAGGTTCGTTGTTTCATAGACGACGAACCTGTCCTTTCCCATAGGAACATAATGTGAACCATAGGTAATTTAGCGAGGCAGACAGCAGATTAAGCTGTCTGCCTTTGCTATTGCTCGCATACTTTCCCGGCTTCTTTTCTGTTTTGGAATTCGTTGAAATGCGATATAAGAATATAACAGCTACTGTCAATAAAAATCAAAGAGTATGAGGATGATTCAAAACAATAGATTATACGGATAATGAGTATAATACTCATTTAGCAAAATCAGAACTTTATAAAAGACAGAGTATTGAGCGGAAGAACTATTTCTCTCTGCTTTTGTTCAAAATAATTCTTTCCTCCGTAACGAAACAATCGTTTTCGGGATATATAAGTAGAACCGATTGAAAGGAGGCGAGCTAGTGAGTGACCGCATTGAAGAAATATACAAAGAACACGCCCGAAGCGTGTACAAGTTCTTGCTCTCCCTGTCTCACGATGCGGATACGGCGGAAGAACTGACTCAGGAAACTTTCTATCGCGCCGTCTATTCTATCGACAAATATGATGGCATCTGTAAAATATCGGTTTGGCTCTGTCAGATTGCTAAGCACGTCTGGTATCAAGAATTGCGGAAACGAAACCGGCAGACCGCGCAAGAACTGACTGAAGATATACCCGACTCGTCAACGCCCGAACAATCTGCTCTGCTGGCCCGTGATAAGTTATCCTTATATAAGGCAATCCACACCTTGAGCGAACCGATGAGAGAAGTTGTCCATATGAGGCTTTCCGGCGAGTTCTCCTTTTCGGAAATCGGGGAAGTCCTTGGCAAAAGCGAAAACTGGGCGCGGACAACTTTTTATAGGGCAAAGCAAAAAATAATGGGGGTGTTGTCATGCTGAAATGCTATATCGTCAAAGACTTATTGCCGGGTTATGTCGACGGACTGCTCGGCGAAGAAACGACAGCGGAGGTCGAACAGCATTTGAAGGAATGTGACGACTGCCGCTCAGACTACGAAAAGATGAAATCCCCTGTCCAGACACCACTGCCGCCAACAACAGATAAAGAGGTGGACTTTTTGAAGAAAGTTAGGTGCAAGGCGTGGTGCATCGCTGTCTGTCTTTTTGTCATCGGTGTATTGATTGGCATCGCTGGCATTTACATTGGGGAAACCGATGACGCGCCCGGCGCTGCGCTAATTGGTATCCTGCTGATGATAAGCTTGATGGTGCTTGGCGTGAGAGCCGCTTGGCGCAGACGCTGATGGCAAAGGAATTAATTCGTTATCCCTCCTCTAAGCTTCTGATGATTTCCGTATTTTCAGTGACATTAAGGAAGTGTAACATGAGAGATGCCTTTAGCTTAATGTGACTGTAGATATACGAAAACTGGAGTTCCCTATCGCCGGGGATACTCCGGTTTTTGATATTTTCATGCGAAAAATCCAGATTTAGCATAGCATTTTACTAGCAGCGTAAGGTATAGTAAGTATAGAAGTAATATTCTTCACAATTAAACGTAAGAGGAGGAAGCGATTTGGATTCTGGAAAAGTTATTAACATGGTTCCTAAATTTAAAATGAGTAAAGGCCTCATCACGTTTGGCCTTGTTGCACTGATTCTTCTTATTGTAACGCTGAATGCATTTGTCATTATTAATGCAGGCCAAAGAGGAATCGTTCTTCAATTAGGAGCAGTCCGTCCGGTTGTATTAACTGAAGGTCTTCATTTTAAGATCCCTTTCATTCAAGACGTGGTACATGTTGATGTACGAGTTCAAAAGTCTCAATCCGATCAAACGGCCGCTTCGAAGGACCTGCAAATCGTCACCACAACAGTCGCTGTTAACTTTCACCTTGAGCCAAATCAAGTAAATAAGCTTTATCAGAATGTAGGGTTAGCCTATGGAGAACGAATTGTTGATCCCGCCATTGGAGAAGCGGTAAAAGCCATAACTGCCCAATACACTGCTGAAGAGTTGATCTCCAAGCGTTCCGAGGTTAGTGCTAAAATTAAAGAAACTCTCGCCTTAAAATTAGCTACCTATTATATGATTCTTGATGAAATTAACATTACTGAATTCAAATTTAGTGAGGAATTCAACAATGCGATTGAGCAAAAACAAATTGCTGAGCAGCAAGCTCTAAAGGCTAATCTAGATCTTCAAAGAATTGAAATCGAAGCTAAGCAAAAAATTGAACAGGCAAAAGCTGAAGCAGAATCTCTTCGACTCCAAAAACAAGAAGTGACTACAGAACTTGTTAAACTCAGAGAAATTGAAGCACAGATTAAAGCCATTGAAAAATGGGATGGCAAACTCCCGAATGTTACCGGAGGCGCTGTTCCGTTTGTCGATGTCAATAGCGCTCAATAAAACCCTTAAACATACTAAAACCCCAAAAGTGATCCTACGTGTTATCACTTTTGGGGTTTTAAATTTTTTCCTAACGTGAGACTCCCATTTCTGCAAGTGGGAGTGCCGGCTCGATACTCTCCAGCGGAGAGTTCGTCGAAGCCGCGATGTTCGGCTTAGCTAAACGAATTCACTCTTACTGCCATAATATACAGGAATCGCAGTGAGATTGATCTTCTATGTACTGCACTATCCGAAGCCCGTCTACGTATACTGTAATTAAAACTATTAAAGCTATTCCCGGCAAACAGCCACAGGCTGATGCAGCTCTTTGAAGAATACGGAGATCAACTGTTACTTCCGGCGATAACGACAGCAGGTCAAATTCGTCGGCGCAGACGAATTTGACCTGCTGCCAGGCCCTTCTCCTGCTGGGGATTCCAGAAGATGAGCGGGAGAAATTTTCCATCTTAATTGTCACTGGACGAACAGAGATGTCTTTAGTTTTTTAGTTTTTGTAATGACAATGATGTTTCTCTATATCCTTGGTCTTTTGGAGCAACACCCATGTTCTCGTCCTCCTCAATGGCTTGAGGGCGTTTCTATTTCTCAAATAAATAAGCGATCAATCGTCAACTTTTCAATAAATATCGATCAAAGCACGGTGAATTAAAAGACACAATTTCATGTTTGAAACAAGGGGACAGGTTCATTGTTCCCCTGTTTCTCCTCCTCCTGTTTCCTTTCTTATTAAGTCCACTATTTCTGCTATCTTGTCTCTATCCTTAAACCCATCGATTTCTACACCGCTGCTGATATCTACTCCAAACGGCTTAACGGTTCTGATTGCCTGCAAGATATTAAGGCTATTGAGTCCGCCTGCCAGGAAAAAAGGGGTTCTGACTTCGTTGATAACCTTCCAATCGAAGGTCTCCCCTGTTCCGCCGGCACCCTTGTCAGAATAGGAATCCAGCAGGAGATAATTGCAGTTCAATGTCTCCGCTGCCTCAATGGTTTCCCTGGAACGCACCCGGACAGCCTTGATGACAGGTTTGCCAAGCTTCTCTTGAAGCCGTTCAATATAGGCCTGATTTTCATGCCCATGAAGTTGAATGACATCTATAATACCCTTTGCACAAATGTCGTCAATCTGCTCGATACTCTCATCGACAAATACACCCACGGTCTGAATTCTTTTACTAAGACGCTCTCTAAGTTTAAGTGCAGCCTGGGGGGTGATCCGCCGTTTGCTGTCTGCAAACACAAAGCCGACGTAGTCCGGATAAGCGTCATTAACCGCGTCGATATCACACTCTCTAGTCAGACCGCAAATCTTTATTTTGGTCATACGCCCCCCTGTTTGCCCTTTAAATTCTTCATAAATGCAGCTTTGTCTGCTTTTCTCATAAAGGCTTCCCCAATCAATACCCCATCAACCTTGCTTTGTCTCAATCGTTCAATATCATCTGGTTCCCGGATACCGCTTTCAGAAATAAGCAGAATGTTTTCCGGCACCAAATGGCGCAGGGAAGTGGTCGTATTCAAGTCGACCTCAAAGGTTTTCAAATTTCGGTTATTGATCCCAATCAGCCTTGCGCCGGCTTTCAGCGCAAATTTAATTTCCTCCTCCGTATGAGTCTCTACCAGCGCCGAAAGCCCCAGACTTTCAGCAATCCCGATATATTCCCTCAGTGTGTCTGCATCCAGCAAAGTGCAAATGAGCAATACCGCATCCGCACCTATGACTTTTGCCTCGTAAATCTGATAGCTGTCAACAATAAAGTCCTTACGCAGAACAGGAATGCTTACCCGAGCCTTTATTTCACTCAAATAGCTGTCCCTGCCGAGAAAAAATTTCGGTTCCGTCAGTACGGAAATAGCACTCGCACCGGCTTGTTCATAGTCCTGAGCAATTTCTACATAAGGAAAGGTTTCAGCAATAATACCCTTCGAAGGAGAGGCCTTTTTCACCTCGCAGATAAAAGCCATCCCCTCATTTGCCAACGCCTTTTCGAATGCGAAAGGCTGTTGGGTCTTAATCGCCAGTGCTTCATTTTTGAGTTCATCAAAAGATTTTACTTGTTTTAAAGCGTCAACTCTGTCTTTCGTATAGTGTGCTATCTGGTCTAATATCATGACCTTACCTCATTTGACAGGGCGATGAACCTTTCCAGTTGCGCCTTGGCTTTTCCGCTATCAATGATTTCTGCGGCTAATTTTACGCAGTCGCGAAGAGTTGTGTGACTATAGAACATATATAGACACACAGCCGAATTCAGTAAGACAATATCTCGTTTCGGCCCCTTCTCTCCATTCAGGATATCCAGGGCGATCTGAGCATTTTCCTCAGGGTTTCCCCCCACCAAATCCTCCGGTCTGCACTTTTGGAACCCTAGCTGCTCGGGATCAAGAAAGAAGCTGTTCAGCCTGCCTTCAAAAACTTCGCAAACCGTGGTCGTACTGCACAGCGTGACCTCGTCCAGTCCATCATGCCCATGCACCACCATAGCGCGTTTAACCCCTAAATTCAAAAGGACTCTGGCCAGAGGTTCCACCAAATTTTCGTCATAGACGCCGAGCAGCTGAGTATTCGCTCCAGCCGGATTCGCCAGGGGACCCAGGATATTGAAAATCGTACGTATAGCCAATTCACGTCTTACCGGCGCGGCATACTTCATCGAAGCGTGGTAGGTCGGCGCAAACATGAAGCACAGGCCGATCTTACGCAGTATTTGTTCACTTTGGGCCGCGTTAATATCGATTTTGACCCCTAAAGATTCTAAAAGATCAGCGCTTCCGCATTTGCTGGAGACGGACCTGCCTCCATGCTTGGCTACCGGTACACCCGCTGCAGACACAACTAAAGAGCTGACAGTTGAAATATTAAAGGTATGTGCTTCGTCTCCGCCTGTGCCCACAATGTCCAGCACATCCATCCCCGGATTGAGCTTAGTGCACTTCTCGCGCATGACCATAGCACAGGCTGTTATTTCCTCAATGCTTTCTCCTTTCATTCTCATGGCTGTCAGAAAGGAGCCAATCTGGGCATTGCTGGCCTCACCATTCATAATTTGTTCCATGACAGCTTTCGTTGTCTCCAGATCCAAATCCTGACCATTAACGATCTTATAAATCGCCTTAGCAATCATTTCCTTTCACCTCCAGGCCAAGAAAGTTGGTTATGATTTGTTTTCCTTTCGGTGTAAGTATGGATTCCGGATGAAACTGAACCCCATACACCTCATAATCCCGGTGCTTAACCCCCATGATCTCACCGTTTTGATCCTCTGCTATCACCAGAAGCTCATCGGGAATGCCTTGTTTTTCCGCAATAAGCGAGTGATATCTGGCCGCTTCAATGATCGGCGGCAGCCCCCTGAAAATCTCATTACCGTTCGCAATATGGATACTGCTTTTTTTGCCATGCATCATGGTTTTGGCATGGACTATCTTAGCGCCAAAGGCTTCACATATCGCTTGATGCCCAAGACAAACACCCAAGATGGGCGTTGTTTCTTTCAGCTTCAGAATAACCTCTTCACACACTCCGGCATTGATAGGGAAGCCCGGTCCGGGTGAAATAACAATATGACTGGGATTCAGCGCTTTGATTTCTGCAGCGCTTAGCTCATCATTGCGCACCACTTTAATATCGTCATTAATTTCTCCGATAAACTGATACAGATTATAGGAAAAGCTGTCATAGTTGTCGATCAGTAAAACCATTAGTCCATCACCTCCTGGGAAAGCTTCAAAGCACGTATGACTGCCATAGCTTTATTTTCACACTCCAGATATTCATTTTCAGGAATACTGTCAGCGACGATGCCCGCCCCTGCCTGAACATAAACCTTATCCCCTTTTTTTACGGCCATTCGAATGGCAATGCAAGTATCCATATTCCCGGAAAAATCGATATAACCTACCGCCCCGCCGTAAATCCCTCTGCGCACCGGCTCCAGCTCATCAATGATTTCACAAGCCCGGATCTTCGGTGCTCCTGAAAGAGTACCTGCCGGCAGCACGGACATAATTGAGTCCATGGCATCTTTATCCTCTTTTATCTCACTGTTTACCTCCGAAGCAATGTGCATCACATGAGAGAAACGCAGGATTTTGAGATAATCACTCACCTTAACGCTGCCAAACTTGCTGATCCTGCCCAAGTCATTTCTCCCCAGATCCACCAGCATGTTGTGTTCACTGAGTTCCTTTTCATCCTCGATTAATTCCTGCTCAATCAGCTTATCCTCCGCGTCCGTTGTTCCCCTCGGCCTGGTCCCGGCCAGCGGAAAGGTCGATAATCTGCCATTCTGAAGTTTTACCAGGGTTTCAGGGGACGTCCCGGCAATCTCTACATTATTCGTCTTGATAAAGAACATATAGGGCGATGGATTGGTGGTCCTCAAAACCCGATAGGTGTCCATCAAACTGCCTTCCATTTTAGCCGTAAAACGTCTCGATAAAACGACTTGGAAAACATCACCATTGTAGATATACTCCTTCGCCTTTCTGACCATTGCTTCGAACGTGTTTTTTGGGATATCCGGCTGAATATCAGACTTTAAGACCGGTTTGCTCTCTGGTTCCGGGAAATTTTGCTTAATTAGCTTAGTAATACTGTCAATTTCAAAGCTCGCCTTTCGATAGCCTTCTTCAAGAGCATCCGTTTTGACATTGATGATAATAATGATCTTTTGTTTTAAGTGATCATAAGCGATTACCTTGTCAAAAAGCATGAGCTCCATATCATTGAAATTGTCTTCATCTGGAATTTTAGACTGGAGGGTCTTTTCAAAGTATTTAATGAAATCATAAGCAAAATAACCGACAAAACCTCCCGTGAATGGGGGGAGAGAATCAAACTGGGGTGTTTTATACTGGGATAAAATATCACGAACGACCGTTGTCGGATCTTGTCCCTCAAGCTTGATGATGGTTCCATTATTTATTTCCACCCGATTATCTTTACAAGTCACCTGAGTGACCGGATCAAACCCTAAAAAAGAGTACCTGCCCCAAACCTCACCGCCCTCCACGCTTTCCAGAAGATAGTATCGGTGGCTGATGGTATTGATCGCTTTCAGTAAAGCGATCGGGGTTTTTACATCGGCGTAAATTTCCCGACTGACAGGTAAAATTGAGTATCCTTGGGCTAGTTTCTTGGCTTCATCCAGGGTTGGTCTTAACATATGATTCACTCCTTTCTTTTTCATTCATGGTCGAGTATCTGTAGGGTATACATTCTCTTAATACAAAAAACACCCGCCCATTGACAATTATTGTCAAGGACGAGTGTTTCCTCACTCGCGGTACCACCTTGCTTTGCGGCATTCAAAATGCCCGCACATCTCTTTAAGAATACTAACATATTCCTCACAAGCTAACGTCTGTGTTACGTCGCAGGATACTCCGGAAAAAACTCCGTTTCATTGCGCCCTCTGCGGTCCATTTGCTCTACTGCGTTCTGCGGGGTTCTCAGCCTCCCCCGCTCTCTGTAAGTGCACTTTACAGCGTTATCTCCGCTTCAATGGTTTAAATTCCTTTATTAAGTTTAAAGTGGTTAAATAAAAAAGCTTTTGTCCCCTTAAAGGGACAAAAGCTTTTAAACTTCTGCGCTGCCACCCTGATTGACGATAATAAATCGCCCACTCATTTTGCATACCATCATATGCACCCCTCTGATAACGGTCGGGGTTCCCGTCAGCGTCTACTCCTGCATCACAGTTTCAAGCTGCCCTCACAAGCCCATTCGGAAAAATCTGTGCTGCTGCACTCCCACCACCGGCAGCTCTCTGGTTACACCCAATTTTTCGTACTTCTCTTGTTCAAAGGTTTCGTGTTTTTGTTATTGTATATTGTTACTTCAGATCTGTCAATAGACTACTGCAATTAATGTTACTAAGGGCATAACGGAAAAAATGTATCTCGGTCAGATATATATTCGGCAAAATCCGGAAAGTACCATTAGATTGGGCCCTTGATTGAGTGTATCAATCATTTAGTCGTTTAACGTCTTCTTCCGTCATACCCGTTGCTTTAGCCACCATCGAAATCTCCATCCCAAAGTTCAAGAGATTCTTCGCAACTTCCGCTCTTCCCTATGATTATTTGGCAGATTGCTGCCGCATTGCGGAAAACACCATCAGGTCATGATTTCAGTTTTCTTCGGCAGTGAGTACTTTTTTATTCGCTGATTTATTCCTTAACTCATAAAAGAGGAATATAGTCGTAATTGTCACAGCCAGAACATCCGCGATAGGAGCCGTAATCCAGGCACCATCAATCCCCATATATTTAGGCAATATTAACAAGAGCGGAATAAAGATGATCACTTGTCTGGAAAGACTTAAGATCGTCGATTGAACAGGTTTACCAACTGCTTGAAAATAGTTGGCTCCAACAATCTGATAACCTACGATCGGAAGAACCACAAAGAACATCGACATCGCATGAACCGTTAATTCGGTTAGGGCTGTATCCCCCTCGCTAAAGAGTCCCACGATAGGGATCGCAAAAACCCGGATTATAACAAATCCTATGGTTGCAATGGAAAAGCCGGCGATGATTGCCTTCTTTAATGTTTCACGCACTCGGTCATGCCGCTGAGCACCGTAATTAAAACCAATCAGAGGCTGAGCACCCTGACTAATTCCCACCACAGGCATTAAGAGAAGCATTGCCACACTCATAATAATTCCCACCGCAGAAAGTGCCAAATCTCCCCCATAAGTCAAGAGAGTTTTGTTCATGATCGTTTGCTGAACAGTGTTAGCAATCTGCATTGCAAAGGGTGCAAAGCCAATGGTAACTATCTTGGTAACAATCGGAACATAGATTTTAAAATTCTTCAGTTTAATTTTTATCTTGCTGCGGCCAGAAAGGAAGTAACCAAGCACACAACATGCCGACACCGTTTGTCCAATGATTGTGGCCAGGGCTGAACCCTTAATACCCCAACCAAAATTGAAAATAAAAACATAGTTCAAGATTATATTGACCACTGCACCAACAATTTGGGTAAACATGGCATAGCGGGGATTCCCCTCAGCCCGGATAAAGTTATTGATTCCAAAAGCAATCGCCATGGCGGCTGAGCCTAACATGATGATACCAACATAATCCCGGGCATAAGGAAGAACTTCCAGACTCGCTCCAAATAGCTTTAAGAACGGATCAGCAAAAAGAAAATAGATCCCGGAAAGAAGTAACGGTAATACTATTAAGAGGAGAGTGGCATTACCCGCTATTTTTTCTACCTCTTCGTGTTTCTGCTCACCAAGACGAATCGAGATTAAAGCTGTCGCGCCAATCCCAATGAGCATGGCCACTGCGGCTAAAAGTGTCATAATCGGGAGGCCTACCGTCACTGCGGCTATAGCAATAGAGCCCACACCCCTGCCCACAAAGATTCGACTAATGATATTATAGAATGCATTCACTAACATACCGATTATTGCAGGAATGGAAAATTCCCAGAGAAGCTTACCAATATTTCCACTGCGCAAATCCAGTTTCTCATTCATATAAACACTTCTTTCTCTCTCTATCGTTCTCTGTAAATATAGTTCTCTCTATATCGTTCTCTCTACAATTTTTTCATTAAATCCACGACATACTCTAAGTTGTTTTGAAATTTCTGGATTTCATCCGAACTAAACTTGTGCAAGGATTCATTCATCCTTTGCGCAAAATAATTCATGACCCGCTCCATCTCTTTTTTGCCATTATCGCTGAGTGAGATCAGAGATTTTCTTCGATCTGCAGGGTCAGTTAATCGGGTTATATATCCCTTCTCTTCCAGAAGATCTATAAGAGTGGTTAAACTCCCTTTTTCAATATCACTTAATTTACTAATCTCTGTTATTGTTAGTTTGTCATGCAAATAAAGAATATTTAAGATCTTCTTATGATTCTTTTTTAAAGAGGAGTCACACTTCGACTCTTGCCGAAAACCTATGAATACCTTCTCATAAAATAAGCCTACGAAGGAAAATAATAAACAATGAATTTGTTTCGCTTTGTTGAAATCCATCTTAAAACCTCCGATTCAATCAAACTAATAAAAATTAATTAGAATTCTAACAGTAAGAATACTGAATTATTTTATACGATTACCCAAACTGAATCAAGAGTAATCGCCTAAGATTTTACTCGAAACTGATTCCTATATTTACCAGACACTCTTGCTGAATTGTGTTTGTTCCGCCTAAGTTTGAATTAATTCTATTTATGGAGTTATTCATTGCGGCTAAGAACACAGTATACATGATTATTCATCCAACTTTCCTATTCTTTGGTATTGAACAACTGTCTTGATAGGATTATTATTGAATTATAGGTACTTAATAGAGTTTTGGAGGCAATAGTTATGACTGATATTACCATTAACCAGGTAGACAAGGCTGGAGTACTGCCCACTGATAAACAACTCGGTTTTGGGAACATTTTTACAGACCATATGTTTGTCATGGACTATGAAGCAGGCAAAGGGTGGCATTCCCCACGCATAGTTCCTTATGGCGAGTTTCAATTCGTCCCTGCAACCATCGTATTTCATTATGGACAAGCAATCTTTGAAGGAATGAAAGCCTTTAGAGCAGCAAACAACCAAATTGCCGTGTTTAGAACAAAGCATTATCTAAATCGCTTCAATCGCTCCGCAGGTCATCTTTGCATACCCCCTGTTGATGTTGAGGAAGTCCAGGCCGGCTTATTTAAATTATTGGAATTAGAAAAACACTGGGTCCCCGACACCCCGGGTACATCTCTTTATATAAGACCATTTATTATTTCTACCGATGGTTACATTGGGGTTAGAGTATCTAATACCTATAAGTTATTTATTATTCTCTCCCCTGTCGGAGCCTACTATGAGACTGGCTTTAATCCGGTCAGCATTAAAGTAGAAGATAAATATGTTCGGGCTACTAAAGGAGGTCTGGGTCAGGCCAAAACTCCGGCCAATTATGCCATGAGTCTCCCTGCTCAGGCCGAAGCCCATACAGAAGGTTTTGGCCAAGTATTATGGTTGGATGCAGTCCACCGAAAGTACATTGAAGAAGTGGGCACCATGAATATCTTCTTTAAAATCAAAGGTGAGATTGTCACACCGGAGCTCAACGGCAGTATCTTAGGAGGCATCACTCGTCAAACTGTCCTGGAATTAGCTCGAAATTGGGGCTTAAAGACAAGTGAACGTCAGATTTCTATCGAAGAGATATATGAAGCACATGCCAAAGGAGAACTCGAAGAGGTATTTGGTTCCGGTACTGCCGCTGTCATATCCCCTGTCGGTGAGCTTTCCTGGAAAGGGCAAAGAATTATAGTCAACAATAACCAGACGGGGGAATTCGCCCAAAAGCTGTTTGACTTTGTGACAGGCGTTCAGTACGGCAGCGTTCCTGATGAGTTCGGCTGGATGGACAACGTCAGCAATTAGAACCTCACCAAAGTATTTTCGTTATAAGGAAAAAGGCTTAGGAAGACACAGACCGTTCCTAAGCCTTTTCGTATGGGCAAAAAGAAACCATAGTTTCTTCCTCCTACAGCAATTCCTCGAATAGGGACGAAGGGTCTTATACGCTGTCTGTATGCATCCCATTATCTACCCTTATTTTATGAATATCTTGCTGTATCGAAGAAAATACTGTTTATACGAGGGAGGTTACAAGATGACAGTATTAAAGGCAAGTAATGTAGTCAAACGGTTTGGCAAGTTTACAGCGTTAGATGGAGATGGAGTTAACATTGAAGATATAAATTTCGCCAAAATCTCAGTAATGACTGCTATCGCACCGATGTTGATTGTTATGGCTTTATAGGATACATATACTTTCCTAAACAATAAAAAACACCCGCCAAGCGGGTGATGAATTTTGTTTTCTATTTATAGATTTGCTGTTTTTTTCTCTAAAGTCTTAATCCTGCTTTCATAGTCATTAAAACTATTATCAGCAGCGATAACGAATGACTTAATTATTTGCAGATCAGATTTTACTTTCCTCATATCAGATTCCAACAATTTCTGTCCATTTTCCAGTGCTTTCTGTCCTTCTTCTACCTTGCCCAACCTATTTTCAATAATCTGCTGTCCCTCAGCCAAGGTTTTGAACATACTCCGAACTTCTTCAAGTATTACACCTACTTGATTTTCATTCATAAGTTCACCGCCTTACAGTACGTTCTTGCTTTTTTATTATACCATAAGTGTGGTTTGCAAATGGTGGTATATTTAAGCGTGATTCAACTCTTTAACCCTTAATTCCTGTTGATCTTAAAGCGGTTGATTTGTACAAGCCACCAAAGATCAATCAATATTCTTGTTCTCTGATAACAAGGTATCTATCCTAGTAGAAACGAAGTAATAAATTGAGTCTTAAGCAGCAAATACTCAACTTAGTATCAATATCGAGAGGGGCTTATGAAATGCTCAGGAATTTATCACCGGAACAATTAGCATCCGTAAAGAATCCTGTACTTAGAGACTATGGGCAAATTTATGTAAAAATCGCCGATAGCTTTAATGAATGGGTGGTCCAAACAGGGCTTGAACTAGATAAGGATCTTTCAGAGGAAACTGAGACACTCCTTAAACGTCTCCAGTCAAAAGGTGCGCTCTTTAGAAATGAGGGCAAAAGTATCTACGTAAACCAAATCTCACCTGCCTGTGTGGCCTGTCAAAAAGGAGTGGGCAGCGTTTCCCTATTTATTTCTCTGATGTGTCATCGGGATTGTTACTTCTGCTTTAATAAAAACCAAGATAATTACGAGCAGTTTTCCAAGCACAAAAGAAACTACCGCGATGAACTCGATTCCTTATCTCACAAGGGAGGCAAACTGGTCCACTTGGGTTTAACCGGTGGCGAGCCCTTGCTTCACAAAATGGAAACCGTCGATTTCTTTCAACAGGCAAAGGCCAAATTCCCAAAAGTTTATACTCGGTTATATACCTCCGGAGATTTGCTTGATGAGGAGATACTGAAAGAGCTTCAAAAAGCCCAGCTCGACGAGATCCGTTTTAGCATCAAAGTTGATGACCCCCACGCCTTACAACAAGACATCTTTGCCAAAATTGCCTTGGCCAAAGCCTTCATCCCGGCTGTCATGGTCGAAATGCCCGTCATTCCCGGAACCTTGGACACGATGAAAGACTTACTTTTAAAGCTGGATTCTATCGGTATTTTTGGCATTAACCTTTTAGAGTTCTGCTTTCCCCTCAACAATACTGAGGTTTTTATGAAAAAAGAGTTCAAGGTAAAAAATCCCGCCTATCGGGTTCTGTATGACTACTGGTATGCCGGAGGGCTGCCCATCTCCCGCAGCGAAATGGAATGTCTTCAGCTGCTTGAATTCATCCTTGATCAGAAATTAACTCTCGGTGCCCAGTATTGTTCTTTGGAAAACAAGCACACTGCTCAAATTTATCAGCAAAATCACGGACAGCGGGTAAGTAAAACACTCATGTTTTCTAATAGAGATTACTTTTACAAATCGGCTAAAGTGTTCGGTGCGGACATACCCAAAGTCCTTAAAGTCTTTAAAAAGCTGCACAATACAAATTATATCATTAATGAGGACTATCAATTTCTTGAGTTTCATGTTGAGAAGATCAAAGATCTGGCGAAGTTGGATATTGAAATAGGAATCTCTTACAATGTCATGGAAAAACGAGATAACGAAAGTTATCTCAGAGAATTAAGACTCGATGTGACTTCTCCAAAGCAATTTGACCTAAAGTCCGACATATAATATCACTTGTAGCTGAAACCAGACTCTCTATTTTCTCCAAATCCCCCCTATCTTAGCTGTATCATATGCTTTTTCCGCGAACTCACCTTGGACAGTTAAGTGCCAAACAAGAGTATTGCCCAGCTGCAAGGGTATTATTACTAAGCAGAAGAGTTATAAGCAAAAAATCCTTTCCCAAATGGGAGAGGATTTTTTGCTTATACTGTGAATTGGGGTATTTAATGATATTCCTTTTTGATTCCAAGAATTATCCAATCATCACTGAGCCTGCGGAAGCGTAGAACAGGTAACGACCAATAAAGGTTCCGGCAAAAACCATTAAAAATCCCAGGTTAATAAGATTGACTGGCATTGCCGCCTGATTCCCGCCCACTTTACCTAACGAATATAGGGCGACAGCCACGCCCAAGAGGGAGAGCAGACCTTGAAGAATCCAGGGCAGAAGGGAACTTTCCATGAGAAGTTGGGACGAAGATGGAGTCATCAAATAGGCTAGGGGGAGCAGGACCGCGATCAAAGCGACAATACCCATCTTCTTAGCAAGCGCCTTGGTTTCTGAATCGGCTTGTCCTTTAGCCGCAAGGGCCAGAAAACTCATCGTTCCCGCGCCGCCTAAGGCAAACGTAGCCCCATAAAAGGCAATATAGGTGTTGGAGTTCGCCCAGGCCGGAAAAATAGAGGAGACATAGATACTTGCCATACTAAAGATAACCGCTAATCCAAAAATAGACGTCACTATGGCCAGAATACTTCCTGACTTGCCTTTCCTATACGCATTGTAAGTCAAAAGCCAGAAGACGAAAAAGCCCCCTGCCGTTACGATTTCACGGCTTAACCAAGACGTTCCTAAATTGGAAATCGAACGATAAGCTCCCAGCGGTGTCCCCAAGTGAAACAAGGAGAAGATCAGCGCCAGACCCATGATTGGCCCGACTGCCAAAATTCCAAAATTCGTCATTTTAGCTGCCAATTGAGAGTCTCTGGAGCTCAGCATAAATCGAATTAAAACTAAAAGCAAAAAGCTGCCAACGGCTAACTGAGCAAATAGGGTAAACATCATTAAGGGCCATTCTTCTGCAAACATTCTATTCCTCCTTATCTGTCGTTATTTCTTTGCTTCTTTAGTGGGCGTAATAACAAATGACGGCTGAGTCATCCCTGAATCCGGCAAACCCTTAATATCCGATGTACCGTCCTTCATCATTTTAAGATCTTCAAGTTCCCCAAATTTCAGGGTTCTCATGAGACAAGCATCAACACAAGCCGGATTTTCGCCCTTATCCAAGAGGTCCGCGCAAAAATCACATTTTCCGACCTTGCCCCGCTTTTCAATGTATTTAGGAGCGCCATAAGGGCAAGACCAGGTACACAATTTACAGCCAATACATTTATCTTTATCATGGGTTACAATTCCGTCCGCTCTCTTGGACAGTGCCCCCGTCGGACAGTTTTCCGTGCATTTTGGTTTGGCACAGTGGTTACAGCTTAAGGAGAAGGCATAAGCCCAGGGCTGGGGGTATGATCCTCCTTCAGACTCATATACTTTTCGGAAAAGGGTTCCTGCTTCCAGGTTGTTTTTATCAGAACAAGCGATCTGACATGTTTTACAGCCGATACAAGTTGTCATATCAAGATAAAATCCCTTTTGTCCCATTGTTTAGTCCACCTCCTTAAAAGATGATTCTTTGCGGCCATTTATAATCCGGGAGTAATGGTTTATCCCATTTTTCGACCTTGACGTTACAGGAGTTTGCACCCATATGCCCTTGGCCGGTGGGGATACCCCCTTCTAAAATGTTAACCGTGCCTGAAGTACAAATACCGGTTTCTTCATCCATTTCAATCCAGGCACCTTCACCCAGCGTTGTTACACCAGGCATCATACGTTCCGTAAGATACACCGGACGCACCACTACACCGTGCCTGCTTGTAATTTTAACGATATCCCCGTCCTTAAGTCCAAGTTCTGCTCCGTCCTTAGCATTCATCATAAATTCTTGAGGGAAAGCTTCACGCAGCCAGGGCAAGTTATCAAAGATAGAGTGAGATCTGCGCCGGTAATGAATGGTGTACATTTGGAATGGGAACTCACCCTTGACTTTGCCTTTCCAATCCTTGAACGTATCTTCATAGCCTTCTTCAGGTTTATCATACTGAGCAATCGGGGATTTAACCGTCCATCCGTAGTTGGTAATTTTATCGGCTAATGTCTGGCAGTGAATCTCAACTTTTTTACTGGGAGTCTCACGGGCATACTTCTCAGGGTCATTGCGATAATTTTCCAACTCAGTGAAACCAAGCTTATCTCCCGGTGTGCGCGGTACCTGATAAATCCCTTTTTCTCTAAATTCTTTAACAGCGATCCGGCCGGTTTGCGCTTTACCCTTAACACCCATTTCGGCAATATCCGCATCCGTAATCATTACCAGCTTTTCAAAGCCTGATCCATCCTCTTTAGCAACGGTTGCACCTGCTAATTGGTTAAATACTTGTTGTTTTAAGTCAAGAGGAGCAATCTTTTCAGGATCGAGCCCCAGTCGTTTACCGATTTCCGCAGCAACCCAGATATCATCTTTGGATTCAAACATGGGCTGGATAACCTGGCTATACCAGATGAGGATCTCACGGTTACCTGTCAGAAAACCGCCGTATTTTTCCCACTGGGTTGTAATCGGCAAGACAATATCCGAGAATTTCGCCTGGGTATTGAAACTAAAGGCTTGGGTAACGACGAATTCCAGTTTGGTTCTGTGAGCTTCAATACCTTTGGTTGCTCCCATTTTTTGATTGAGCAGGGAGACTGCATCATAGTAAATACAACGAATGTCAACATCCTGGATATCGTCCTTCTTAGCGGTGTATTTTCCGGTCAAGACGGAACTCCATATTTCGTTTTGGTTTATTTTAATACTCACGGGATTTTTGATAGCGGCTACACCGCTACCACCGGCTTTCACAAGGGAAGGTCCTGCGTTTCCTGCACGATTATGGCAGCTCAAGCCCGTTCCTGCTCCCGGGATACCAATGTTGCCTGTCATACAGGCTAAGGTAATGAAGGCCTGAGCCGTTTGTTCTGCTCTGTGAGTTCGGCTGGAAGCACCACCGCAGATGACAGCTGTCGGCTTTGTTGTAGCATATTCAATGGCAAGCTCCCTGATTTTCTCCGGAGCAACCCCACAAATTTCTGATGCCCATTCAGGGGTTTTGGGCTGCCCATCAGAGGTACCTAAGACATAATCCTTGAAGTTCTCCTTTGGATCTGCCCCTTCCGGCATGTGGTCCGCATCAAAGCCCACTGTACACTTATTAAGAAAATCCCAATCAATCAAAGGATTCGCCGCGGAATCTTCCTTGATCATGACATAGGCCATACCTAATAACATGGCCGCATCAGTGGAAGGTCTGATGGGAATCCATTCATCCGCTAAAATTCTGGCGGTGTCAGAGTAGAGTGGATCAACAAAGATGAACTTGGCACCCGCTTTCTTAGCCTGCAGGAAATTATAGGTTGGATTACCGCCTGAAGACCAGGCCGGGTTTGCCCCCCACATAATAATCAGCTTCGACTTTCTCAAGGTCAATCTGTCATTTCCCGTATTGGAATAACTATCACCATAGGGCCCCATGACTGCGGGGCCTACATCTACCCACGTTCCCCAAGAAGTGGAACCCCAAGTGCTTACATAACCGCCATAGAGCGCCAGGGTCCGTTCCATGCCCTGGTTAACCTGCCCCATGATCGATTCGTTGCCATAGTTTTCTTTAATTCGTTTGAGCTCTGTCGCGACAAGATCTAAGGCTTCATCCCAAGAAATCCGCACCCATTCGTCTTTACCGCGCAATTCCTTTTTTCCGCCGCCCGGTTCCCAATTCTTACGCTTCATAGGATATTTCAGACGATCTGCCCCTTGGCACTGCTGACGCTGGGAATGTCCCCGCCAACAAGCTCTTTGTTGGGGAAAATCAGGACTGTCCGGGTGTGTGTCATCCGTTTTTTGCTTTAGAACGACACCGTCTACAACATAAGCTTTGTTTAAGCAGCGTCCCCCGCAGTTATGCCAGCAAGCCGCCGAAATCCATTTTCCTTCTCCTTGGGATAACTGAGCAGCCGTATCGGCGTCAACCTTCTGCAGCCCGCACCCCGGAAGGGCGATGGTCGCAACTGCACCTGCCGACAAGCCAAGAAAAGACCTTCTGCTTAATTTATGGGTTATTGCTTTATCGATCAGATTTGCCATATTAGACTCACCTCCATAGAAATTAACCACAATTACTTAGATTGCCAAGAGTTCCCCGAGAGCTTTTTGATCTATCGACAAATAACCTGATAAGATAAGTGCCATCCCTCTGTAAAAATCCGTCCTGGAATTTTCGATAACATCCCCGCAAAACCGATTAACCCAAGTTAAGAGATGCTGCTCAAGGAAGTTTTTCTGATCCTTTAATACCTCTGCATAGCTCAAATCACCGGACTTGATCTTCTCAAAAAGGATAAGACATAGATGATACATAAAATCCAGTTCCAAACCCAGATGGTCGTCCGCCTCCTGTTGAAATTGAACCGGGAGAAATAAATACTTTAAATAGGCCTCTCTTACCTCTAGTGTCTCCTTTTGAAAAAGCAGTCTGCCTTCATTGGCATAAGCTGACTCCCAAGGGGGGGCAGCTAATTTATGGGGACCGATAAACATACGAGTATAATCCCAATGCAGTTCATCTCTGTCATCATCCCTAATCTCGGTGCTTCGGTTAAGTGATTCATGAACGGCTTCAATGCCCTTGCGAATGTCTTCACTTTCTGAAGCAAACGGAAATTGTTCTATGGTATCCTTCATCAAAACCAAATACTCTTGTGATGGTTCCAAAGCAAACGTCCGCCTTAAGACGTCATAGGCGTAGGCCCTCAGCTCGATTAGGGCTAAAACACCTTCGCTATCAGGGGGAATGGATTTTTGAACTTCCATGCTGTCTAACGTAAAATCACCTCCCATTAAGGATTATTATCGCATACTCAGCTTTGTTAATGGCTACATAAATCCCCTCATTATTTTGTATACAAATACAAAGGCTGCTGTTTTTAAATATGTTCAGGAAAACGTGCAGGGGATTCTCTTGCTTCCTCAGGTAAGCAAAAAGAATCCCCTGCACGTTTTATTTTATCCAATATCTGGACTTTTTCTTGACCGGCTGAAACCGGATAGATGGTTTAGTGAGCCGGATATCCGGAAAACCCGCTATAGTAGGTATGGTATCCCCCGGAGGCTCATCAAGGCTGATCATGCTAAGCGCCCCTGTGTGACAGGCACTTACACAAGCCGGCAGCAGACCTTCTTCTCTGCGCGGCAAACAAAATGTGCATTTGCTGGCCTTTTGTTTATCCAAATCAAATTGAGGTGCTTGATAGGGACATGCCGAAACACAATCCATACAACCATTGCAGCGATTTACATTAATCATAACAATGCCGTCCCTGCGCTTGACATAGGCTCTTTGGGAGCAGACTCTAAAGCACTCCGGGCTTTCGCAATGATTACATGATACGGACAGATTATTTCCCAACCCTAAGGATGATACCCTGCGCCAATTAACATTGAGGGGTGTGGAGTTCTCATTTTTGCAAGCCGTCTCACAGGACTTGCACCCTACGCACCGTTCCGGGCTGAACAAAAAACCCATTTGCTCATTCATAACTAGTTCCTCACGATCTTTTCCACATCGACAAAGGCATTATAAAAGGCAACCCCTTCGCTTCCGCTGGATTTTCTCCCCATATCCGCAGATAAGCCGGAAAGAAGACGATTCACAGGTTCTTTGCCCCCTTGGTATATAATAATCACGCCTGATAATACTTCAGGATCTATTCTCACCTTCCTAGTAATCTTTCCCTGTGCGTTATAGATCCAGACCTTATCCCCATTCTGAATCTTTCTCTGAACTGCGTCGAAGGGATTTAAAATAACTTCATCTGCCCCTACATCACCCAGCCACTCAACGGCCCAGTTTTGGGAATGAATGCCGGCAATGCTTTGCGGGGTTAAAAGACGCAGTGAAAACGGAGAATCGCTGCTCCCCGCCCAAAACCTTGGCAAAGCCGGCAGTTTATCGTCTTTGGCATCCTGAGAAAATATCTCAAATTTTCTCGTTTTAGTATTAAACTTAAAATCCGGTCCCGGATTATGACTGAATCCCAGTTTTGCCGGTGCTTCAGCTAAATCTCTCCAACTCGACAACCCGTAACATTCTAATACGTTCGGTGTAAACTCACTCTCAATCCATTCCTCTGCCGTTCGTTCGCAGGGGAAATTAGAAAAACCTGGCTGCAAATCGTTTAACTTCCGAGTCAACAACCGGGCAATTTCCAAATCACTCTTGGCCTCATAATAGGATTCAATGGCTTTTTCATTAAGAGCTAACCAATAATGCCAGTAACTTGTATTTATATCAATCTCTTCAAAATGGCTCGCAGCCGGAAGTACAATATCCGACATTTCTCCGGTTTTCGTCATAAATAAATCGACCGTCACGACTAACTCCAGCTCCCTAAACAGCCGGGCCCAATTTTGAACCTCATGGTCCTGACTCAATGGATTTCTTCCGGCAATCCATAAAAACTTCACGGGCGGGTCTGCTAAGGACAAGGCCTGAGATGGATAATAATTGATATCGATCTCACGGGACACTAATCCATCCTTCGGGCCCTGATAATTTAATAAATTCAGCGGAAACAACTCTGTACTGGGATGAAAATAATAAAACCCTCCGCCTGCTTTAGCGATGTTGCCTGTTAATGCGGTTAAGGCATGAACTGCTCTGACATTCTGTCCGCCATTCTGATAACGCTGCAAGCCGAATCCGGACCAGTTTGCTGCGGGATCGCAGTTATCGTACAGGTCTGCCAGTACCCGTACCGTTTTTTCAGCAACTCCGGTAATGGTTTGTACCTCTTCTAAGGTTACTTTCTCGCGAAGATAGCTTCGAAAACTTTCCCATCCTTCAACATGGTCAGCAACAAATGAGACATCATACCTGCCTTCCTCAACCAAAACCTTGGCAACCCCCAGCGCAAGCAGACCATCTGTTCCAGGGCGGATCTGGATATAATGGTCCGCTATAGCCGCCGTCGGAGTACAGACCGGGTCGATAACGACCAGGACGGCACCCTTATCTCTGGCCTGATTAATAAAGTTTAACTGATGAACCGCCGTCCAGGCCGGATTGGCTCCCCAAAGGACGATTAACTTTGAGTCTTTCATGGCTTCAGGGTCCGGGCTTCTCCCCTCGCCGGAACTATACCTTATGGCATCCATGCCTGCAGACATGCAAGGATTGCCTTTTAATTTTGTATGAGAACCAAAGCTGTTAAACATTCCTTCAGTAGCATAATGCAAAAAACCGACATTGCCGGAGCACTTGTTGAAAGCTAAGGAAAGATTTGAACCATAACGATGATTGAGCTCTAATATCTTAGCGGAGATAAGCTTAAAAGCCTCATCCCAGCTGATACGTTCCCAATTTCCTGAGCCTCTGGGGTACTGTCTGAGGGGATAACGCAGCCGCTCAGGATTATAGACATAGCGCGTATAAGCATACCCTTTGGCACATAGACGTCCCTGGCTGTATCCATGCCGAAGATCTCCCTCTACTTTGGTCAATTTTCCATTGACTACATGAGACAGCATTCCGCAAGTATTGTAACAATTACGCGGACAAACATTCTTGTAAAGCTTAGCCCCATCTGCCAACTGCCTCTCCCCCCTCCCCAATGCTTCCGGATGTCATACAGGCTACTTATCAAGCTCAGCCTTCTTCAAAAATTTAATTTTGAAGGCAACCATAAGATTAAGTTTAGTATCGAAATCATCCAGGTCAACATCTAGAATTTCTTCGATCTTCTTCAAGCGATAACGTAACGTGTTGGGATGTACAAAACTGACTTTAGCAGTCTCCTTTAAATCACAGCGGTGTGCTAAGAAGGTTTCTAAGGTTTTCATAAAATCGGTATTGTGCTGAAGATCATAACGCTCAAGTTCCCCTAAAGTCTCTTTGTATAGTTCTGCTAATTCATGCCGGTCATGATTATATAAAATTCTGGCTAACCCTAATTTAATAAAAAAAGGAGTTTGCAATCTCGAATCCATCAGCTTACCCAATTCCAAGGCGACTTTTGCTTCTTGGTAACTCCGAAAAACATCTTTGGCATTTTTGTAGATTCTTCCAATTCCCAGACGAAGTACTTTAGAGGGAATTCTATGTTGTACAAGGCTTTTGATCTTATCGACTAATAACTTGGTATATTCTCTTTGTTCCTGCTTGCTGTCCTTGGACTTGAAAAGGATCGCAATTACTTCTCCCTTTTTTTTGGTCAGAATAGGTTTTTCGCTCATTTCGTTCATCACAGCTTGCACGCTGTCAAAAAGTACCTCAAGCAGCTTTCTATCTCCCGAAAAATAGTCGTAATCATCCAATTCGAATACTATGACACATTGAGGTCGGCTTAAATCCCATCCCCAAAGTTCCCCTCTGGAGATGATATCCTCTCCGGATTCAATATTGCCATAAAGCAAGTCAAACATAAAGGCATCGATATACGTCTTCTCCGTCAAGGAAAACTCCTTTTCCTTCGCCAACTGAACCGCTAAAACGAGAGACACAGCCTCACCTAAGGTTTGAATGTCCGCCGAATTCGGTGTTTCGCTGAACACAAACAGAAAACCGAGTAATTCATTCTTTATAAAACTTGGAAAGACATAAGCTTGATTCATCTTGCTGCCCAGACTTACCTGACATAATCCCGGGTTCTTTTCAGTTCCAATAGTACTGCTTCTAACAAATGAGTTTCTTGGGTAGTCCTCATGGCTGGAAGCGAGGACTTTATAAAATTCATTCGTCACAACGACTGGGGCTTCAGTCACTTTAATAAGGGCCTCAGCAATCCCTGTGACTCCGGCTCCTTCTGCAACAATCTTTAATAAGTCAGATTGCACCCTTTGCACCTCATAAATATCCATAACATTCCTCCTCTGGGACAAGGGGACAGATTCGTTGTCCTTTTCTAGAGTATGTTTATAATAATAAAGCATTTTAACTATTATATCAGATTTCACTCGTTTTGTTGACGATATTGTCAAGTATTGTCGAAACTAAGTTTCGGAGTCAAGAACTCACTTTTGTTCCCACCTGAATTTAGCACTGAAAGTTCAAGTTTTCTTTCAATATTCGGCAAAGTCTCCTTAGGGTTAATGGTATAATTAGGGATACCAAGCATCTGATATTAAACGAAGGAATGAGGAATTATGATTAAACACCTTTTCAAGTTTAACCGGGTGATTTTGATTTTCTTTATTATTGCTATTCTCATTAGTTCCGTATTAATAACCTACAAGGCAAAGGAAGCAACAGGGAAAGAGATACTTAATGCGTACGATGTTATTCGGACGTTTAAAATGGAAGGGATCTCCTTTAAGCCTGCAACCTTACTTTACTCAAAGGATTATATGATCGAAGATACTGAACCGACGATCTACACTGATTCTCGTGGAAACTATCTATTTATATATACATTTAATTCCTTTGTCGAGAGAGAAGCAAAGTTCAAGGATGAGTATGGGCTGATACAAAAGTTTGCGTTTACGCTTAAAGAAAAAACTTACTATCCCAGACTATTCAGGGTGAAAAACCTTCAGCTAGTCTATGCCATACCCTATCCGAACGAGGAAAGTGATCAAGCAATTTATGATTATCTAAAGAAGATCAATCGGGTAATCTTCACCGGCCTTAATGCCGGAAAGGAGATTGTCTTCACCGGTGAGAGCCCAAGTTGGACGGCCAAAGTTTCTATAAAATATTATGAACATTTCTGGACTGATAGTGAAAACAAGGTCCGGTATGAGAGGTATCATACTAAAGCCCCTACTATCACTTACAAAGGCCAAATCCCCGAGAAGCCAGTTCCGCTTGAGTATAGCTTCAGCACTATCGCAAGCCACATGGGCGGCACACGCGATGAAATAACCCCTAAAGAGCTTACAAAGGTTATCACACTTGGTTCAGGAGGAGGCAATGGCTTAATACCCAGCAACCAAGCATACCAAGTAAAAATAACCTTGGATGGTAAAACCGAAGAATTCGAAGCCAAACTTGGAAACACAGCTAACTTAGTCAACTTCTTCTACTAAAATCAAAAAACAGGGGGACAGGTGCCGTGTTTCGTTTTAACGAAACACGGCACCTGTCCCCCTGTTTTCCTTTGCCCCTGTTTTTATCGTTTGGATACCAACTTTCCTTGACTATCGTAAAGTGCTCCGGGATCACCATTATTGTTCCAAATATTTGATTGGGTCCAAACCAGTGTATCCGCTCCTGCCCCTGCATTTTCCCCGCTGACAACTTTAAGCGATCCCCCTGCTGTCACCGTCGTACCCGATGGAAAATGATAGGTTTGATCACCGACTTCACTCACTAATTTCCACCCTGACAGATTGACCTCCGAATTACTGCGATTAGTTATGGTCACTACTTCCCCATGGAGATCAATATCTGACAGCTCAATTGAATCCGTCTTATTAATTTTTATAGATTCTCCATCCGTTGTGACAATAATCGTTCCTGATTGATCCGTTCTGTAAACGTTGGTTCCGGCCTTAGCTAATCTATCCAAGATGGCAGGCGTTGGGTGACCGTATTCATTATCAGCCCCCACTGAAATAATGGCATGTTGTGGAGCTACAGCTTTCAAAAATCCGCTGGTTGTTGAACTGTTACTCCCATGATGGCCTACTTTAAGCACATTTGCTTTCAAATCTTGTCCGTTCTTCAGCATTTCTGCTTCTGAAATATCTTCGGCATCTCCTTCGAAAAGAAAGGCTACTTTGCCATAGGTCACTTTTAGAACGGCACTGAAATTATTCAGTTCTTTATAACCGCTATTATTTGGTGCCAGAAACACCCCTGTAAGATCCGGAATGTTCAGGTTTACTCCTGATTTGGCCTGAATTTTTTCTGCGCCACTGGTATTGACTGCCGCAATAAAGTCTTCGAAGGTTCTAGTATTAGAAGCAGCATTTGGCATATAGACGGTTTTAGTAGGTATGCTTTGAAGGACTGAATCCAATCCTCCTATGTGATCTTCATGAGGATGAGTTGCGACGATGGCAGAAAGCTCTCTGACCCCCTGTGCTTTTAAATAATCAACCACCTTTGGTCCATCGTCATTGTTTCCGCCATCAATAAGAATCGCCTCTCCGCCGGGAGAAATTAAGAGAGCACTATCCGCCTGACCGACATCCAGGAAATGAACTTGTAATATTCCATGATTTACAGAAGGGGTTGCAACAGGAGCCGTTTCCCCTTGGCTGCATCCGGAAAGAACTAATACGGCGAGAACGATACTGGATAAAATGGTTGGGATCAACCACTTTCTACGACATGACAATTTATGCAGACCCCTTTCTGATTCACTCACCGAAAAAGTTATCCAACAGACTTTTAGCTTTATCCGAACGCTGCTTTGTTGCTTCAGAATTAATACTGACCTGAATGTTTATGACATCCCCTTCTTTCAGATCGATTGGCAATATACTGCGGGGTAATTTAAACATGGTACGATTTTCGGTTTCAATAATAGCCCAGTTCTCTTCAAATCGATCAACAATATACAAATAATCCCCTCCTTGCCTTGGACGAAAAAAATTGGACATCAAACTTTGTTGACGGAACTGCCTGGCAAGACAAAATGACCAGACATCATAACTGACCCCTCGGCAAAACAGTGCACCTGTCCCCCTGTTTCGCCTAGCCTTGGATCAAACCCTGCAGATAGCCGGAGTAGTGTGTCAGCCGTTCTTTCGGCCGCAGTTGAATAATACTGACATTTGTATCTTCGATTTCCTCAATCTCAGATCCATAACTGGGATGTAAGGCGATAACTTTAATTGCCTTGGATACCCCTGCAGGATCTCCGACGTACTTCAGGGAGTTCGAATAATTCTGCAGGGTGTTCATATTTTTCGGACGGTTGTCATCTTCGACCCTGTCATTGTTCCAAATATTTAATCTCTTACGATACTTGGCATCAACGACAATAGAACCTTTATACACATCTCTTATAAAAATATCAATTCGAATATCGGGTTTATAATTCGTTCCTTCCATATAGAGGATCCGGCTGTTTCTTATGGCACTTCGCTTGGCGCGCGGCATTTTCTCATTAAAGGACACTGCGAGCCGGATTAAGCCTTTTACCATTTCCACTATAGTATCCTCTTGAAGGACCGGAAACATTATCTCTTGATTTGTCCGATAAGATGCATCATAAATCCAACCGGCAACCGGGGCGAATCCCACCTGTTCTAACGCAATGATGGTTTTTATGTAACACCAGTATTCATATAAAACATCCGTACGTTTCCACTGCACTTTGAAATCGTGACATTGGGGAATTTCGAAGCCCTGATCTCTCAGCTGCTTCCACCAGGAAGCTACTTTCTTGTAACGCCAATCCCGCTGCATCTTCAGAGAGAAATGACTGAAGGTTTTTAACGGTTTAAGCCCTCTGAATACAGGGTGATCCATAAAAGTTTGTACGTCGAATATTCCCTTTTTCATTTCCCGTTCCATGGATTCAAGCCGTTCAATTTTCACCTGCGAAGCTCTCACTTCATGGCTTGTGGATTTTTGCAAGTCGGCATAGGGGGCTCTTGAATAGATGGCCCGTTGTTCTTCGGCAATCGTCTTCCTGATTGAGCGTAAGACAAATTCCATTTGAGATGAAACACACTGAAGAAATCCCAGAACCATCCGGTTTTCAGGGGTATCGTAGGTGAGGTGTTCGATGACGCCTAAAATCACCTCAGGCTGAGCCATACTTTTAGCCGCTGCATTAGCCCGCTGCCCTTGAAGGGATAACAACCAGCGATAGGACTTGCCATCTTGTTTACAATTCACGTTAGACTTCACTTCACGGTACTGGCGTTCCAACAATGGCTCCGGGTGACGCGCCAAGTCCTGTAGGGGTAAGCCCAGTTCTTTAACCATATACTTCAAAAGGACATATTCGGCTAACACGACCGTAGGGAGTAAACCGTTCTCCCCCCAGAGTTTAATCCCATGACTAGTACGCATCTGATCATAGGCTAACCCCTGAACCATGTCATTAAGCTCATTGCGCATCACATCCAGCTGGTCTTCAGTGATGTTATTCGGTCTGACCCGCAATGTAGCTTCAATTAAATCACTGACTTCCCCTTTTCGTTTTACAAACACCATATAATCCCCGGGGATCAGCGGGTAATCTTCATTGGCATCACAATAGAGAGGAAAATGATAGGTGCCTGATCTTAAACAGGGAATCCCTTCTTCATCAAGATGAAGCAGCGAAGAATCATAGCCGTCTAACCCATCGATATACAGGTAGGCATCCTTCTCGTCTGAACTATAAGAAACGTAAAGGTTTTCCCGTTCAAAAACTTCAATTACGCTGTGCTGACTAACCAGACAGGGACTGTCTTGCCTTCCTAAGTAAAAAACGATCGAAATTCCTTTGTCCTCAAGATGCATAGCCATGATCCAAAAGTTCCTTTGCTTTTTTATGGCAAACATCCCGGGAATAGCTAAAGGTCGAAACTTCGGAATACTTATCAAATAATTTAAGGATTTGACTGGCAGCTTGTTCGCGTTCCGGGTATTTACCTAAGAATGGTTCCAAATCGGATTCCGAGCCTTTAAACTTGGTCATGATTCGCTGTACCAGTTGAAGATCAAAGGCCTTACCGCGGTCGAGAAGCCCCTTCCCTTCGTTGCTGGAAGGAATGTTCTTGAGGTAGGATCCAATTTGACGAATAATCCGATA
The DNA here is from genome assembly GCF_000244895.1 of Desulfosporosinus youngiae DSM 17734. Classification (NCBI taxonomy): domain Bacteria; kingdom Bacillati; phylum Bacillota; class Clostridia; order Eubacteriales; family Desulfitobacteriaceae; genus Desulfosporosinus; species Desulfosporosinus youngiae. The sequence continues at coordinate 1,401,767 of NZ_CM001441.1, read as the reverse complement.
ACCTATTACCCGGTCTTTATCAATTTTGCGCAGCGCTGAATTCAACTCATCCAGAAAGTCAATTTCAAGATCAGTCAAGCCAATCTCGGTCACTGAATTATTACACCAGGAAGAAAAGACATTGCCCGGTACAGGGGATAGTTGTGCCCCTTCTTCGGATGTTTTGCCGACGGTTTTCTCTTCAAACTTCATTTTCCAAGCGCGTAAGGACTCAAAAATTTTGAGGTTAATGACATTCGCCCGGTCAAGAACCTTATCACTAAATTGAAAGGAAGATTCATCAATATTGACCGTGCCCACAAAAAATACATTATTCCCAATCGGAACCCGCGGCGAATACTCGTGCCGGTTATACACCTCGGGAGCCAGCTTTTCGCTGTATAAGGTTAAATAGCGATCATCTACAAGCTCCAATATGCTTAAAAATTGACTGAAGTAATGTTCAACCCGGGCCAGATTCATTTCATCAAAGCAAATGAGATAGAGTTTATCTTTGTTATCTTCTTTCGCTGCTTCTATAAGCAAATCAACGAGTCCGGTTTCCGCCGGTCTGTAAATTTTGTGAATTGCATCATAAAAGCCGATTAAATCCGCGTCGTCATTCCAGCTGGGACGAACCGGAATAAATAAAAACTGTTTACGTTCTTCACCGGCTTCATCCACTCCTGAGAGACCTAACGCTCGGGCATAGTTAATGACCAGCTGAGATTTGCCAACCCCGGACATTCCGGCCAAAACAACTAAGGAACCGGTTTTAATCGCTATATGAAAATTGACAAGGTCCTCCATATCGTACACCAACTGATTTGATAGGGCTACGTGATTCAGATCATTAATAAATGTCTGCTCCCCATTATCCACTATGACAGGGGGCTCGGTTTGACCTTCATCAGACCCCTTACTCCTGCCCTCATCGGTCATTGAAGGGAGGAAAACAGCGGTTGCTTTAGGCTCAGCTTTTTCTGATTGCAGCGCACGGTCTGCTGTATTGGCTTGAGCCGCCGCACCAAAGCACTTGATGAATTCATTACTTGGAAAGGGCTTGCAATTTAAGATTTGCTGACTGATTCCATTTAAATCCTCATCCAGTAAAAAGGCTAAGGTACCACGCCGGAGAATTTGACTTTCCGGTATTTGAGCCGGGACACAGGTCACTTCTTCCCCATCCGGACAATAGATGCGCCAGTGCTGCTTAAGTTCACCCAGCCAGCCGGACTGGCATCCAAAAAAATGTTTCTGATAGCCAATGACTAAGGGCGGATCCTCAGGGTATTGATAGGAAATAAAGTCAACCGAAGGGTGCTTCTCGTAAAAAATCTTGCAGACATGCTCAACCGGCACGTCTTTAGCAATAATAGGTATGGGTGTGAATTGAGATGTCAACGGATTAAATTGAACGGGAGTCTCATGAAAGGCAACATTCTTTCCGTTAAAATACACTCGGTAGGTGTCTTTCTTAACAGCTTCTACTGTAAACGAGAGTAGCCGTGTTTTAAAAAATTCTTTGGCTCGTGCTTTGCGGCCTTCATTGATTTCATACTGCCGAAAATGAGAGGTCGTCACAAGTTCGTCCGGAAATCCGGCTAACATTAAATCCTTGCCCCAAATGGTTATTTGCCGTCTTCCATCTAAGGCCTTGTGTAAACTATCCGGTAAAATGGAAATCATATTGACTTGCATGCGCAGCGACTGGGAGTTTATATCGACATCAATGCTCTCAATAACTGGTTTCCCAATAATAATTGAGTTCCAAATTCTGCTATCTCTGATCATCACTGCCTCCTACTACATCCAAGAGCTCGCTGCACGGAACATTCAGGTACCTGGCGATTTCTCGAATCTCTTCAAGTTTTTTTAGTTTCTCGCTATCCATTTTATAAAGAACTATTTGACAAGTTGACATTCTGCGTCTTGGACGATTCCAATCAATTTCCATGGCCCAGATTGGGATGATACCCAAGGCATTCAGTCTGCTGTCCAGATCATGATCATGTTCGGCAAAAATCAACGCTTTCCTGCCGTAGTAGGCCGCAAGGTCCAATTTAGCATTTTGTTCAATCCTAATCTGCAGCAGGTCATTGTATTGCAATTGTTCCAGTTTCTTTTTCAATAATTCTATTTCTCTGTTTTTTCCTATTCGTTCCGCTTCAAGCACTTGAACCTGATGACGATAGTTTTCATTTTCCTCTTTTTCCTTATGCAATTGAACTCTTAAGGCGGTCAATTCACCTTTCAGATTTTCCAGTTGCTCTCTGGTACTTAGTCCTTCCGAATATGTTTTTCTCAATTTCCGTTCCAGATTCTTTAGTTTCTTTTGGAGTTCGAAGGTTTCTGTTGTCCCCTGTCGTCTGGAATACACTTTATCCTTTGTGTTGCTATTTATCATTTTTGGTTTGTCCTCTGCACCTTTAACTTGCTTCATTTCAACTTCCGGAACCTCTAACGAGCTTCTCACTTCTCCGACAATAGAGTCTATGACCTCACTTGCTTCTATTTGTTCTATTTCATTTTTTTCAGCTATCAAGCGTTCATCTCCAATGCGGGGCAATTCTCCCAGCTTGCCGGCCATTACCTCCGGTCTTATATATTCGTCCTTCTCCGGCTCGGCTTCCTGGGCCTGACAATATAATTTTTCTCCCGCTGCTCTAATCTCAGGGTTCGAGCTCAAAGTGAACATATAACTAACCTTGAATTGCTCCTCTTTTGGCATTTCAATGGGAGGAAAAACTTCGCTTCCCTTTAGGGAGAACTCTTCCAATTCCCTTCTTAAACTTCGATTGATTTCTTGCCAAACCTTGCCTATGTCAGCAGGTTTGCCTTTAGGCAGAGCTAAAATATCCTCAATGACATCGCTTTTTTTAACCCTTATTCTTCGTTTCAACCGCTTTGCTATATCTTTCAGACTTTCTTCAGTAAATCCATTGAGAATCCGCTCAGGGTCATAGTGAATGTTTGGCAAAAAACTCCCCTCCTCTAAGCCGTAATCCCGAACGTTTAATTTAATCCGGTAACCCTTTGCCTGTAAGAAACATAGATTGTATCGTGGTTAGTTGATAATGATTATCTTTACCAAGATGAAGGAGGACATTAAAATGTGTGGTATTGCAGGCATCGTAAATTGGACTCATGATTTAACTCTTCAAGAAGACGTTCTGATAAACATGACCCATACTCTAATCCCGCGAGGTCCTGATGCAGAAGGATACTGGCTTTCCCCTCGTGCGGCTTTCGGACATAGACGGCTGGTTGTCGTTGATCCTCAAGGAGGCCGTCAGCCCATGATTCGCCGGCGTGGTGAACATACCTATACCCTCATCTATAACGGTGAGCTTTATAACACGCCCGAAATCCGTCAAGAACTTCTGAGCCGCGGTTACCGTTTCGAAGGTCATTCGGATACAGAAGCCGTACTGCTATCCTACTTGGAATGGGGCCCCTCCTGCGTCGAGCGTCTCAATGGAATTTTCGCCTTTGGAATTTGGGACAGTAAAGAACAACGATTGTTTGTTGCCCGTGATCGCTTAGGGGTTAAGCCGCTCTTTTACTCTGCACAAACTAATTCCCTGGTTTTCGCTTCCGAGCTGAAAGCATTATTAAAACACCCTGATATTTCTCCCATTCTCGGCAAAGAAGGCTTGTCGGAAATCTTCCTCGTCGGACCGGCCCGCAGTCCCGGGACAGGTGTCTTCGAGGGGATATCTGAATTAAAGCCGGGGCATGTCCTTTTATATTCTGCCAACGGACTGCAGATTCGCAGATATTGGGCCTTACCTAATAACCCCCATGAAGATGATTTAGAAACGACCATAGCCAGGATTCGTGAGCTTTTTCTCGATACTGTCCAGCGTCAACTGGTCTCAGATGTGCCGATCGGCACCCTGCTCTCCGGAGGTTTGGATTCAAGTGCGATTACTGCGATCGCTGCCAAATCCCTGGCCCAAAATGATCAAGAGGTTTTGCCAACCTTTTCTGTCGACTTTGATGAGAATGATAAATATTTTCATCCTAATGCCTTCCAACCTGGTGCGGATGGTCCCTGGATTGAGCGAATGTCCCAAGCATTCGGAACCCAGCATAAGAACTGTAAATTTAATATTCCCGAACTAGTTCAAGCACTCAAAGAGTCAACACTTGCTCGGGATCTTCCGGGAATGGCCGATGTAGATGCTTCATTACTGCTCTTTTCACGTGAAATTAAGAAAACGGTGACTGTCGGTTTGTCCGGTGAATGTGCCGATGAAGTGTTCGGCGGATACCCTTGGTTTCACCGCCGGGACTCACTGGAGGCACAAGCCTTTCCCTGGGCCCTGAATGTGGAGAATCGTCTGGAAGTGCTTTCCCCGGACCTTATTGAACATCTTCAGCCTCATGATTATTTGCAGGAACGTTATGAAGAGGCCCTTGCCGAGATTTCCGGGTTACCAGGTTCCTCCATTGTTCACCAAGACAGCCGGACTGTCAAGGGGGATCTTCAGCGGGAAGCCCGCATTCGCGAAATTACCTATTTAACCCTAACCCGTTTCATGCCCACTCTCCTTGATCGGAAAGACCGCATGACCATGGCCGCGGGATTAGAGGTACGTGTTCCCTTCTGTGATCATCGCTTAGTCGAATATGCCTGGAATATTCCTTGGGAAATGAAAGCCCTGGAGGGCAGAGAAAAAGGACTCCTGCGACGTGCTCTCACCGGGGTCTTACCCGACGATGTGCTTTGGCGTCGCAAAAGCCCCTATCCAAAAACTCATCACCCCAGTTACCTCTTAGCTGTCCGGACATGGCTGCAAGAAATCATGGCAGACAAAAGCTCGCCGATTCTTCCCTTTCTGAATCTACCTGCTTTAAAGGATTTAATGAAGCTCTCAGATACGATCCCTTCAGGCCGTCCTTGGTTTGGCCAATTAATGGATCTTCCGCAGCTCTTCGCCTATTTGATTCAAACGAATTTCTGGTTACTGGAAAATAAGATCAGATTCCATTAAGGATGTCCTAATCTTACAAGTGGCAACTCGCTTAAATTAACCTTGAACGAGTTGCCACTCTCACTTGAAAGCGGCTTAATCCTCGCCGGATTCTTCCCTGGCCTTTGGTTCGGGGGGCTTTCTCAGAACCTTTACTTTAGTAATTCTAAATCCCATAACCTCCATAACTTCAAACTGAATCCCCTCAAAATAGATGACATCCCCTTTGACAGGCTTGCGTCCCAACCTGGAAAATACATATCCCCCAATGGTGGTGACAGTTTCTTCCTCTAATTGAATATCAAGCATTTCAGAAACTTCTTCCATAAGGACACGCCCATTAAGCACATATTCGTTTTCCGCAAGCCGCTGAATAGGCGGCTGTTCCATCTCAAATTCATCATAGATTTCTCCGACTAATTCTTCCAGCATATCTTCAAGGGTGACCAGTCCGGCTGATCCTCCGAATTCATCCACGACAACCGCCATATGGGTTCGTTGACTCCGCATTCTTTGTACCAGATGAGAAATCGGCATACCCTCAGGAACGGCCAGGATATCCCGCTTAATCTGAGTAATATCCTTAGCGCCTGATTGTTCCTGCAAGCGAATAATATCCCGCATATGGACCAGGCCAAGCACATTGTCCTTATCATCATCACAGAGCAGATAACGCGTATGCCCATGCTTCTTAATAACCTCAAGAATCTCCTCAAAGTCGTCCTGTATGAAGAGACATACCATATCTTGCCGTGGTACCATGACTTCGCTGGCATTGCGATCGGAAAATTCAAAGACGTTGTCCAACAGTTTACCCTCTAATTTATCCAAATAGCCGTGCTTCTGACTGGCATCGACTAACATTCTCAGTTCTTCTTCGCTATGAGACAGATCAGCCTCGTTAGCAGGTTCAATTCTTAACAAACGCAAGACAAGATTAGCTAAGCCATTGAGTGCCCGAATAACCGGATAACAGATCCAGTAAAAAGCTTTCAAAAACCCGGCTGTGGCAAGTGCCGTACTCTCCGACTTTTGAATTGCCAGTGACTTAGGAACAAGTTCACCCAAGACAATGTGTAATAATGAGATGATCGAAAAGGCTATAGTTATTGAGATAGTATGGGTGTAAATAGAGTTCCAACCGGCTATCCCGGCAAACAGCGGTTCGATGAGTGAAGCAATCGCCGGTTCACCAATCCAGCCTAAACCCAAGGAAGCGAGGGTAATCCCCAGTTGACAGGCAGAAAGGTAAGCATCCAGGTGCGAAGTAACATCAAGGGCAGTTTGTGCTCTCGAAGAACCATTCTCCGCAAGTTCTGCTAAACGTGTCTTCCGTACTTTAACCAGGGAAAATTCGGCAGCCACAAAAAATCCATTTAACCCGACTAACAAGAACGCAATCAGGATCATTATGACACTCCAAAACAGTCCGTCTATAATTCTTTATCCTCCTTTTATCCTTAAACCATACATAATTGTTCTTACTTATTTTATTGTTCATTAATCAGGTAATAATTATTCAGGCAATCAAACCGCTTCGTGTACTTCACTCACCCCACGGGGATTATCAGCTTCTTGATCTTTGTTTTTTACCATTACCTTCGTAATTCTAAAGCCCATAACTTCCATAACCTCAAAATGGAAGCCATCAAAATAAACGGCATCCCCTTTGACAGGCTTGCGCCCTAACCTGGAAAATACATATCCTCCGATGGTAGAGACTGTTTCTTCTTCTAATTGAATGTTAAGCATTTCTGATACTTCTTCCAAAAGAACACGTCCATTAAACACATATTCATTCTCCGCAAGCTTCTGAACAGGCGGTTGTTCCATCTCAAATTCATCATAAATTTCTCCGACTAATTCCTCCAGCATATCTTCAAGGGTGACAAGTCCGGCTGATCCCCCAAACTCATCCACAACAACCGCCATATGGGTTCGTTGACTCCGCATTCTTTGTACCAAATGAGAAATCGGCATACCCTCAGGCACAGCCAGAATATCTCGTTTGATCTGACTAATATCCTTACTGCCCGGCTGTTCCTGCAGCCGGATAATGTCCCGCATATGAACCAGGCCAAGTACGTGATCTTTATCATCATCACACAGCAGATAACGCGTATGTCCATATTCTTTGACGATTTCCAGGATTTCCTCAAATGAATCCTGTATGAAGATACATATCATATCCTGGCGCGGAATCATGACTTCACTGGCAATCCTGTCCGAAAACTCAAAGACATTGTCTAAAAGCTTTCCTTCTAATTTATCCAGATATCCATGCTTTTGGCTGGCATCGACCAACATTCTCAGTTCTTCTTCACTATGAGATAAATCGGCTTCGTTGGCCGGTTCAATTCCCCAAATGCGCAGCACGACATTAGCTATGCTATTAAGAGCCCAAATAACCGGATATAACAGCCAATAGAAAAACTTCAGGAATCCTGCACAAGCCAGGGCAATGCCCTCGGCATTTTGAATTGCCAATGATTTGGGAACAAGCTCTCCCAGGACAATGTGTAAGAACGAGATGATCGTAAAGGCTATTGCTATGGCAATCGAATGAGTGTAGATCGGATTCCAGCCGCCTATCCCCGCGAACAAGGGCTCGATCAGGCTCGCGATCGCCGGTTCTCCAAGCCAGCCCAGACCTAACGAAGCAAGGGTGATCCCCAGTTGACAGGCTGAAAGGTAAGCATCGAGTTGCGAGGTCACGTCAAGTGCGCTTTTTGCTCTCCGGGAACCATTCTCTGCGAGTTCTGCCAAACGGGTTTTACGTACTTTAACCATCGAAAATTCAGCAGCTACGAAAAGACCGTTTAAACCCACCAACAAGAAAGCAATTAGAACCTTTATGCTACTCCAGAGCAGACCGTCTATGATTATTCTCCTCCTTTTTAATATACGAAAACCTAATCAATTGTCTATGTCTATCTATTATTGTTATTTGTACTTAAGCCAGACAATAATTATACATCTATTAATACATATATCAAAGGTATTTCTCTCTCTTTTTACCTTATATACCATATTGTATCTAACGTTCAGCTCTTAGTTCTATTTCTATAGTCTGACCTTTTCTTCTGAGCACTGACTTCCAGACCGGCCTTCAGTATCCTGACCTTCCCGGTTTCTGATCTTCGTTTTGCCCCGCGCTTCCCGCCCTCCGGTTTAAAACCCTTAAAACCGCTTGATCATCTTCTGTTCCGATAATATGCTTCATTAAATAGTCAAAACCAGGGGGCCGGTTCCGGATTGGCAGTTCCGCTTCGTATTCAGGCACAAGCATAGATTTCTCATTGGCATATGGGATATCCGGCTGAGAAAACAAATCCTCTAAAGAAAACATCTCTATTTGTTTAACAGGATCTTCCGGAGCTTCATCAGCTTCAGCTTGAGCTCCACATTGAGCTTCGCCATTAGCATGATTGCCGTCATTTTGAATCTCCGGCAGGTCCCCCCTATCAGTTCCTAATAGCGCCTGTCTCAAGGTTTCTATAATAAAAGAACTTCTCTTCTCCGGTTCAATCCGTTGTAAGGCCAGCCAAAGATCTGCTTCAGCTTCATCTATATAGAGGGGAATAAACAAGGGCTGAGCGGTGATCATGCTGAAGGATTAGCTTTCTTAGTAATGTTATTGACCAGGGTTGCAGCCATAATCCGGAATCCCGTGGCATTACCAAACTGCGGATCATTAATCAGTGTCTTGTTTTCCATCTGAATATGCTCATAAACCATTTCCCCTACTTTTCCGGCGACAAGAACTGTGTGCAATTTGCCCAGCATCGGTTTCAGAGCCTTCTTCACTTCCCGGGTGATGTCCGTCCCCAACTGCTTAAGCATGCTTTGCATAATCGGATTAAGATTAATCGTGCCATTATTCCAAGGATATAATCCTCCATTGACTCTGAAAATCTTATCCAGTTCTTTGTCATCCGTTTCAATGGGATTGGCGTGGTTACCGGTTAATTCTTTGAGCTTTTCAGCAACCCCTATATACGCCCACTTTAACCCTTTTTCAATACTAAACGAATTCGGCGGGTCGAGCATAACACCATCATAGAACGTGGCAATATCTGTCGTCCGGAAGCCCGGATCGATAACCACGACATACCCGCCAAATAATTTGGGATTTGTGGGTATTCCATATTCATTGAGGGTTTCTTTAATAAAGACACCATAACTTTGCGGGAGCACACGTGAACGAAGTATGTTAAGCTGGCGGGTCATTCCTGCCATGGGACCTGAACGAAACACAACTGAAAACGATCCCTTTAACTCTGATTCATACTTGTCCTTTAAACTGGCATAATATTTAACCGGAACACCTGTGCCAAGATAGACATTTGCCTTTAGGTTTTGCTGAGCGAGAGCCAGGGCAACCACCAGTAAAGCGGTAGCCTCTTCATCAGAGGATTTGTCTTCATCCCAGCAATAATGAGCTTCATTGGGATTTAAGCTTTCAGCCAAACTGCCCATAAAATAATGCTTCTCCACACCTGTGGCATTATCTTTGACAATAACGTCTAAGGATGCTATCTGTGTTTCTATGTCGGATCCTTTATCAAGCAAGACATTTCCTAAGGTAGAGAAAATTCGTTCATTCCCCTTACAAATCACTGCGGGAAATAAGATCTTTGTATCCCCTGTGTCCAGTTTTATCGCTCCGAATCCCGGATCTGCCCCGGCTACGAGGATATCGCTTTCTAACACACTTGTTCCCCCTATTCACTCGTCAATATTGGCTGTTAAACTCGTCAGCTTAAAACTAAATCGAACTTCGAAGAAAATTGGATACATACTGCTAATACCTACCATTATATACGAAGGAAACACGCTTGTAAAAATGTTGTTGCAAACTATTCTCTTAAAATTCCCTCAAATATTCCTTGAGATTCAAAAAAAGGTGTGCTATGCTTAGTAAAAAAATATTTCCATTTTAGGTGCCCTTTTGAGGGAGAATAGGGAAGTTCGGCTAAGACCGACGCGGACCCGCCACTGTATACGAGGAGTTTCGTCATCACTGGTTTTCTATACCGGGAAGGTGACGAGTTAAGCAATGATTCGTTAGCCAGGAGACCTGCCTAAAATGTTAACGTCTTTCCATAGTATGGAGAGCGGCGGTGATGACGGTAAAGTCCCGACCACAGTTATTTTTGTGGTCGGGACTTTTCTATTCTTTAAATTACGATATTATATAAGAGGAGGAACCAGCATGGAAAACTTAACGGAAGAGCAACTCTATACTCGACTGCAAAAACTCACAGCGGCCATTTTAGATCTCGACGGGGAAGCAATGGCTCAGATCCAGGTGCGCTTAGATTCTCTCACAAAACCTCAGGGAAGCCTGGGCCAATTAGAACAGCTGGCCAAGCAGCTTGGCGGCATTCAACGAACTTCCGGTCCTAAAATTCTCAAGAAAGCTGTCCTGACAATGGCCGGAGATCATGGGGTAGTCGAAGAAGGAATAAGTGCTTTTCCCCAGGAAGTAACCCCTCAGATGGCCTATAATATCATGAATGGCGGCGCTGCCATCAATGTTCTCGCCCGCCAGGCCAATGCCGAGGTTATTTTAACCGATGTGGGCATTGCCTTTCCCGTAGAAGGCAGCCTTATCAATAAACGGGTTGCCAATGGAACTCAAAACATGACTAAAGGTCCGGCAATGACCCGCCGGCAAGCTTTGCAGGCTCTTCTGGCAGGGGCGGAGGTCGCTGAAGAAAAAATCCGCGAAGGCTATAATCTCTTTGCCACAGGAGAACTGGGGATTGGCAATACCACTCCGAGCTCAGCTATTGTCTCAATTTTGACGAATTCCGCCGTTGAAGATGTGGTTGGCCGCGGAACCGGCATTGATGACGCCGGAGTCATCAGAAAACGCCGCGCCATAGAAAAAGCAATTGAAGTCAATCAACCCGATAAAACGGACGCCCTCGACGTCCTCTCCAAAGTAGGGGGCTTAGAAATCGCAGCCATCGCCGGTTCAATCCTCCAGGCTGCCGCCAGCCATGTTCCGATTATTATTGATGGGTTTATCTCAACAGCCGGCGCACTGATCGCGGCAAAGCTTGCTCCTAAAAGCATGGCCTATATGATTCCTTCCCATGGTTCCGTCGAAATAGGTCATCGCAAAGCTTTAGCAGGCTTGGGTCTTGATCCAATCCTTAATCTTGATATGAGACTTGGGGAAGGAACAGGCGCTGCCATCACCTTTTACATCGTTGAATCCGCGCTTCATATTCTTGAGGAAATGGCTACCTTCGCTGATGCCGGAGTCACCGAAAAAACCGTATAATTCACACTACACTTAGGGAGTCGATGAACGTAATGTCTCAATTCACACTCATTACCGGCGGTGCCCGCAGCGGCAAAAGCACTTTTGCCGAACTTCTTGCCGCTCAGGCCAAACGTCCAGTCATTTACATTGCTACCGCTCAAATATGGGATGCCGAAATGGCTATACGTGTAAAAAAGCACCAGGAACAACGACCTTCCACTTGGCGGCTCATCGAGGAACCCTTGAACATCCATGCTACCTTAACTCAGCTTAAAGACGAGGAGGCCGTGATCCTCCTTGATTGTGTCACACTCTGGCTTACAAATATGCTGCTGGCCGGACAGGCTGATCAATCTGCTCAACCCGGTCAAGAGGCACCCTCTGAATCTCAAACCTCCTCTCATCTATACAAACATATAGAACCACAAATTTTGGCTAACGTTCAAGAGGTTGCTCAACTTGCCCAAGAGATCAAACCTAAAGTAATCTTTGTCACCAACGAAGTAGGACAAGGAATCGTCCCGGAAAACCCTATGGCCCGGGTTTACCGGGATTTGGCCGGACGAAGCAATCAGATCCTGGCCCGCAAGGCTGAGCAAGTTTATCTGGTCGCAGCCGGATACCCCATAGAACTTAAACCCTCCGGCGAGAAGCTGCTTGCTTCTCTGCTCAAGGGCGATCTATGATGCGTGGATTTCTGATTGCCCTTACCTTTTTCACACGGATTCCTCTGCCAATCCCCAAAGATGTTACTGCGGAGGAATTTACCCGAAGTTACCGGTTTTACCCTCTCGTAGGTCTGGTCATAGGTCTGCTTCTCTGGCTGCTGGCCCAAGCCTTAGTACCTTATTATCCCCCCTTAGTTCTGGGCGCTCTCCTGCTGGCAGCTGAGTTAATCCTCACCGGCGGAATCCATCTCGATGGGTTTATGGATAGTATGGATGGTTTACTATCCGCCCGCAGCCCGGAAAGAATCTTGGAAATCATGAAGGACAGCCGGGTTGGCGCCCATGCCTCCATGGCTCTCGTCGGCTTACTGCTTCTGAAATTCGCCTTTCTGGCCAGCCTGACTCCCTCCGCCTTTGCCGTCCTCATCGTGATGCCTATGCTCTCACGCTGGGTCTTTCAAATCGGGGTTATCCGGTTCCCCTACGCCCGCTCTCAAGGGCTGGGCAAAGGATTTCATGAGTCATCCGGCTGGATTCCGTTTCTTCTCAGCGGAGGATTAATAGGCGGAATTTCCTATTTCCTTCTCGGCTTAGGCGGACCGCTTGCCCTGGGAGTAACTGCTCTGCTAATAACCTTCATGGCCTCCAAAATATCCAAGCTTTTAGGAGGCTTAACAGGAGATCTATACGGAGCCTTTATCGAACTTGCCGAAGTTATCTGCCTGTTAGCGGTTTTTCCTTTTCTGTCCTGACATCACAGCTAATCCCGCTATTTAGTTATCACAGCCCTACCTTCGTCCAAATAATCATTTTAAAAAACACCCCAAAAACATTCAAAGAATCTGTAGACCTCAAAGTCAGGCAGCTTCTCCCACAGGAGTGAACTCATCGCATGGAGAGGCGATAAAAGCCCACAAGCCGGTGCGGGGAAACGGAGCCACGGGTTCACATCAGGTACTACCCGGAGGTTTGGCGAAGTCCCGCACCGGCGAGTGGGCGAGCCTCGGAGTGCTGAGTTAACGGATGTGGGAGAAGCTGCCCGACCCGAGCGACCTATTTTCAGTAGTGCCGCACAACGGCATAGAACTCTGATAGTATAAAAAAGCGTATGGCTATGAACCATGTTCATAACCCTACGCTTTTTCGAACTTTCACTGACATTTCACTTAGGACAATTATCCCCGGACATAAATCATAAATAACTTCCGGCTTCATTGGTCATATTAACAAGAAGGTGCCATGAAAGGGAGGGGGGTTATGCTTCGTTACATATTCAGCAAGTTAAAATATCTGAAGTTACTAAATCAAAGCTATGCCGCCGGCCGACAAAACCAAGCCGCTTCTGACGATTCCCAAAACCATCCAAAAACTCTCTCGCCAAGTCTCAATACAAACCTGGAAATTTTCAAAGGACTTTTAGGCGATAACTATGATCTTGTCATTCGAAACTTCACTTTAGGAGAGCACGGACAGGAACATGATGCTGCACTGATTTATCTTAACGGGATGACGGATCTGACGACAATTAATGAAAGTATCCTTAAGCCTTTATTGTTAAAGCCGCCTCCTAATACCAATAAGGCTGATTCAACTCAAAGGTTTATAGAACTAGTTACAGCAACCATGCTCTCGGTAGGAGAAGTTGGCAAATCCACTTCTATCCAGGAAATTATTAATCGATATCTTTCCGGGGAAACGATTTTGTTGGTCGATGGCTGTGAAGAAGCTTTAATAATTATGACTGCCGACTGGAAGGCCCGAAGCGTCACTGAACCTAGAACTGAATCCGTCGTCCGAGGACCTCGCGAGGGCTTCGTCGAAAGTTTACTGACTAACACAACCTTAATAAGACGAAAAATCAAAAGTCCGGATTTAGTCTTAGAGTCCATGAAAATCGGTGAGCGTACCATGACAAATATTTGTATTGCCTATATCAAAGGTATCGCTAACCCTTTACTCATTGAAGAAATCAAGCGCAGGCTAAAAGACATCAAAACCGACTCAATCCTCGAGTCAGGTATGATAGAACAATATATTGAGGATGCACCTCTTTCCATATTTTCAACAGTAGCCAATACGGAAAAACCTGATAAGGCTGCTGCCAAAATCCTTGAAGGACGGGCAGCTATTCTGGTTGACGGTACTCCCTTTGTGCTCACAGTCCCCATGCTATTTATCGAAAGCTTCCAGAGTTCGGAAGATTATTATTCCCGCCCTTACTTCGTAAGCATAATTCGAGTGTTCCGCTATATTGCCTATGCTATAAGTATCCTTGCCCCTGCTACCTATGTAGCCTTAACGACGTATCATCAGGAACTGATACCGACCGCCTTGTTGTTCAGCATGTCTGCAGCTCAGGAAGGAGTACCTTTTCCCGTGCTGCTGGAAGCACTGGGAATGGGGATTATATTTGAGATCCTGCGGGAGGCCGGCGTAAGATTACCCAGACCTGTCGGTCAAGCCGTAAGCATCGTAGGAGCCTTGGTCGTTGGACAATCCGCCGTATCGGCAGGGCTGATCGGAGCACCAATGGTTATTGTCGTGGCCCTGACAGCCATAGCTAGTTTCGTAACTCCTGCGCAAACAGATTCAGGAGGTATCTTGCGAATTATCTTTACGCTCCTGGCCGGCTTTTCCGGCGGTTTTGGCATCATGATCGGTCTAATCGGTGTTTTCATACATCTGGCATCTTTAAGATCCTTTGGAACACCCTATCTATCCCCTTTGGCTCCGCTTACTGTGTCTGACTTAAAAGATACCTTTATCAGGGCGCCGCTCTGGGCCATGATAACACGACCAAGAACCATCGGGTGGCGTGATCCTCAACGTGAGGAGTTTCGGTTAAAACCCGGACCTCCCTCCAAAGAAGATACCCCGCCAAAATAAAGTAAAGATAGGGATTATTTAATGAAGTATTTCAACAAGATAGCCGTCACACTTCTAACCTTTATCATTCTTACCTTAGGCACCACAGGATGTTGGAATCGCCGCGAACTGCCAAGCTTGGCGATCGTCTTGGGTGTTGGCATAGATAAGTCCGAAAACACGGATAAAAAACAAATAGAAGTGACTGCGCAAATCATAAAAACCTCCGAGCTGAAAACGAGTGCTCCCGAAGATAGCAGCACTGGGGAAAGCGGCAGTACCGGTGCCTATTCGAATGTCAGAAACAGAGGAGAGACCATGTTTGCAACCATCAGAGATTTTACCCATAAAGTTAGCCGCAAGTTATATTTTCCTCATAATCAAGTTATTATCTTTGGCCGTTCGTTAGCCGAACAAGGGATTCGCAGTTACCTTGATTTCTTTTTTCGGGATCAGGAAACCCGCTTTGAGGTCTTGATCTTAGTCGCTGATGATAAGGCAAGGGATGTATTTGATGTCAGACCAAGGCTTGAGAAAGTTCCTGCTATGGAAATTGCCGAACTAATGGACGCCCAAGCCGCTAACTCTATGACCAGCGTTGTCAGGCTAAATCAGCTTGGTAATCGCTTAATGAGTGAGACAACCGCTCCGATTGCACCTATCATTGAAATTCTCGGAAAAGGTGAAGAAAAGGAAATATCAGTGAAAGGTACGGCCGTTTTTAAACAAGATAAATTGATCGGGCAAATGAACAAAGAAGAAACCCGCGGCTTGTTATGGGCTATTGATGAGATAAAGAGCGGAATTATTGATGTCTATTGTCCAGAAATGAAAAATTTTGTGAGTTTAGAAATCATTCGCGCCCAAAGCAAAATCTCCGCAGAAATCATTGATGATAAACCCTGCTTTAAAATTGAAGTTAAGGAAGAAGGAAATATTGCGAGTCAATGCGGCATGAAGAATTTGACAGCTCCTAACCCCGTCTCAGAGTTAGAAAGGCTGAAATCTGAGGTTATCGAAGCCGAAATCAAATCTGCTTTAAGTAAGGCTCAGAAACTTAACGCTGATATTTTTGGGTTTGGAGATGTGCTGCATCGAAACTATCCTAAGGAGTGGCAAGAGTTGAAAAAAAGCTGGGATGAAATCTTTCCTGATCTTGAAGTAGAGGTTGTCGCCGAGGCTAAATTACGGCGATCAGGCTCCATCGGACGACCAGTAGCACCAGCAAAGGAGCAATAACCTTTCATGAAACTTGAAAAAGGCGAAATATCGAGTTCTCAATTGATGTTTTTAATTGGAGCTTTTATCCAGGGGGGACTCTTGTCCGTATCCTATGCCTATCCCATTTCCAAACAGGATACCTGGTTGGCCGAGGCAGCTGCCTTAATCATTGGCTTACTATTTGCTCTCGTTTATATTGCGCTTGCTAATAAATTTCCGGGCAAAACCTTAATTCAGATCCATGATCTTATTTACGGGCCCTATCTTGGCAAGCTGGTTTCCCTGCAATATCTCTGGTTATTTGTAACAGCTTTATCCGCATACCTTTGGTTTATCGGGGATTTTATTCTAACCTATATGATGCCTGAAACTCCCATGCTCCTAATCATGATCATGTTTACCTTCGTCTGTGCCTGGGCGGTACGCGAAGGGATCGAGGTTATCGCCAGAATGAGTATCGGGAGTGTCTTCATGACATCCTTTATTCTCATTTTAACATTTATGCTCTTATTGAAAGATATGGACTTTAATAATTTCTTACCGATTCTTGAAGTTCCGCTCGGCGAATTGATTCAAAGTACTCACATTATACTGCACGTTTCATTCAGTGAAGTTATCATTTTTATGATGATCATTCCGTTTATCAACAAACCGAACCAAACCAAAAAATCCGTCCTCCTGGGAATAATTATAGGAGGGCTTGGACTAATAATTGGTACAACCCGAAATATAGCAGCTCTGGGACCCCTTAGTACCGTTGTTTCTTCTCCTTCTTTAGAAGCAGTACGCTTGATCAACATTGGAAAAATTATCAGCCGCCTGGAAGTTCTCGTGGCTATGGCCCAAATTCTGCTGCTATTTATTATTTCTAGTGTTTATTATTATGCTATCGTGTTAAGTATAGCTCAGATTACAAAGCTGCGTTCCTACAAACCGCTGGTTTTGCCGATTGGTATGCTTACCATGGCCTTAGCCTTTATATCCTTCGAATCTAAAATACAATTAAACTACACTATGAGGTATATTACTCCCGTCTTCACTATGTGGTTTTACTATGTCATTCCTCTGATATCCTTACTCGTCGCTAAACTACGCAAATTGCCAAAGTAAACTCGATTACTTAAACTCTAACCGGAGGAACAAAGCAATGATATTTTTATTAGTGTGTGCTTTTATTGGAGTCATCCTCTTTGAAGTTCCAAGCTTGATCAGAAATAAACACTGGCGTGAATTAATCGTATTCTCTATTTTCTTATCTATGGCTTTCCTAATGTCTCTCTTACCAGCTATAGGTGTGAAACTCCCCAGTCCTGCTAAAGGAATCGATTATCTCATAGAGGATATCTTGCATTTAAATTATCAGTGAAACACCCGCACGTTTCCGATCGACTCCATTTATATACTTTGATACGAATTTAAGCTAAATTATAGTATAATGGGTATACCGTGCGAATATTTGAAAAAGCTTAAGAAAGGGTGACTATACTGACAAACTTTATTCTCACTTTTTCTATTTACGCTTTTGCCGGCTGGGTCATGGAAGCCATATACCGTTCATGCCTCCAACGCAGAATGGTCAACCCAGGGTTTCTCTCCGGCCCCTTCCTGCCGATTTATGGACTCTTCGCGACCTTGGTAATTTGGTCTTCGGGACTGATAGGTAACCTCACTTGGCCATGGCTGTTTATCTGGTTTGTCTTTTTAAGTACCTTGCTGGAATATGCAGCGGGTTGGTTTTTCGAACGTTTTTTTCACTTACAACTTTGGGACTATCATTCCATTCCCTTTAATCTTCATGGGCGGATCTCTCTTCCCTTCAGCTTGCTCTGGGGAGTTCTGGGGCTTATATTCTATCTCATCATACACCCGGTTGTTCAAATTCAACTATACCAGATTCCCACGACGGTTCGTTCTATTTCAGCGCTCATCTTAACTGGATACGTTATTGGGGATCTTATTCACTCCAGCCTCTTACTTCACCGCTTGGAACGCTTTATATCCGTATTCCAAGAGCGTTATGAACGCTTAGAATTTCCTTCGTTCCATTCAGAATGTTCTCCCTTTTATCGCCTCCTGCATACTTATCCGAAAATGCGCCATACTGTCACAGAAAAAATGGCCTTACTTCATAATAAGCTAGAGGCACTGGAACACTTTTTAAATCAGCAGCGTAAAAAATTCTATAATTCCTAAGACACGGATAACTTCCGCTCACTGGACTAGGAAGGTGAAACAGATTGAATTTGCCCAAACATGTGGAGGAGATCTTAAATCATGAAGAATATCAACAATTAGCCTTATATACGCATCATCGCCCCTTTACCACTCTGGAACACTCTCTCCGGGTCGCCCAAATAGCCTATAACTGGTCGGTACGCCTCGAAAAAAAGGTTCATTTGGATACTCAAGCGGTCACTAGGGGGGCCCTCCTCCACGACTTTTTCCTCTATGATTGGCATAAGCTTCGTCCGGACGGGTCTCGTTGGCATGGTTTTCGCCATCCGCGTATTGCCTGCCAAAATGCGGAACGCTGTTTTGACCTAAGTGAAAAGGAAAAAGACATTATTCTAAGCCATATGTGGCCGCTAACCCTCCGCTTGCCCCGAAGCCGGGAGGCCTTTCTGGTTATGGTTGCCGATAAGATGGCCTCAATCCAGGAGTTTCGGTTTAAATTCAAACGCCATCTTCCGCCTTCTGAGAGATATACATCACTTCACCTTTCAGAACATGGAAAACTTGTTCAATTAAAAACGAAAGATACAAAACCCTACCAGCACTAGTAGCCCGTTACTAAAGAACGGCATGCGTTTTCAAGCATGCCGTTTATTAAGGAAGGTGACCCGTTGTCCAAAAAATATTTTTCAGTCTTTACGTTAGCTTTCTCCCTAACCGTTGTTATCTTGCTTTATCCCAAACTTCAAAATCCCACTGATTTGCAAGCTTTAGTCACCCAGTGGGGATGGATCAGTATCTTTGTTGACCTGTTTATAATAGCCCTTTTGGCACTTTTTCCCGTAGTACCCTTTGCTTTAATGGCCGGAGTTAATACCCTTGCTTTCGGTTGGGTTGGTGGTTTTCTGCTTTCTCTGGCAGGAAGTTTACTAGGTGCCTCTTTAGGTTTTGGGCTATCTCGTACTCTGGGACAAGATTGGGCTCAGCCCAAGATCGGGAAATTAGGAAAATGGGGTACTCTTATTGAAGGAAATAGCTTTTCTATTATCCTGATCTCAAGGTTTATTCCGATTCTTCCCTCCGCAGCCGTTAATTATGCCGCTGGTTTATCCCTGATCTCCTTCCCGATGTTTTTACTCGCCTCCTTGATCGGCAAGATCCCCATGATTCTTTGGGAATCTTGGATAGGGCACGACTTTTGGCAGCTCGCTGAAAATCCAAGCCGCTTTTTGCTGGCCTTAATGATTGGGGCTCTCCTTTTTGGCTCAGCAAGTCTCTATTGCTATTACTCAGTAAAACGTTTCAGGGATTCTTCACTATGATTCGCCCCAGATCCCTTTTAAAACCTCTAGTATCGAGCGAATGCCTTTGCTATCATCTGATACCCGGCAGCATTGGGATGGGCATAATCCTTGCTGATAAACCACACTTCTTTGCCTTTTATCTCACGATCTAAATTGACAACGACAAATCCGTAACGTCTTGCCCAGAGGGTAATCATGGCATTGGCATTGTCGATAATGGCCTGAACCTGCGGATAGTAATGGGCATAGGGCCCCGCCGGCAAGGGATTATAAATTGTAGCTACTTTAACGATGGCTCCTGGATTTAAAAACCTAATCTCTTGTCCGATTTCCATTAGAGTTTTTATCATGCTTCTCTGGATGATGGGTAACTGAGATAGTCTAAAGGGTTGATTAGGATTGCCAATAAGACGAAGCAAATCATTAGAGCCGATTGTAAGAGTAATTAAGCAAGCTTGAGCTACAGACTTTCGAAGGCTGGGATTTGACGTTAATTGATTAAGCAAACCTCTTGTTGTTAAGCCGTTTACACCTAAATTAAGCAAGCATAAATCCGGATTATGCCGTCTGAGAAAGCTGGCATATATAGTCGGAAAGGAAAAAGGGCTTGCTACACCATATCCTGCAGTTATTGAATCCCCTAAAGCCAGATATAACTTCAATATTAATCACCGCTTTCAAATGCATCAATGAGATTATTATAAGGTATGTTTACATATTCTTCTCTGACACGCCCTGAAGAATAAACCCTCAGGATTTATGAGAAGATAATCGAAAAGCATTTGAATGGTGTGAATTAGATGAATAAGACATTGGAGCTCATTAAAAAAGGGAATGCCTCATCCTTTTACGCAGTACTGGGTAATATCTTCCTGGTCATTTTCAAAGGAATTGCTGCTTTCTTAAGTGGCAGCGGTGCTATGTTTGCTGAAGCAATGCACTCAGGTGCGGATGCCGTCAACCAGCTATTTGTTTTTATAGGCAGCATTCTGTCCGAACGAAAACCAACTTCTCGTTTTCCATCCGGCTTCGGTCGCCTGATCAATGTATTCTGCATGGGCGCTGTGATTGTCATAACCCTCATGGCCTATGAAACGATTCTGGAGGGAATTCAGTTAATCCGTCATCCGGTATCCATCGGGAATCTATGGCTTATCTTTTTCAGTTTAGGTGCCTCTATGGCTATTGACGGATATGTTTTGCTCAAGGCTATGCGCGAGATTGTCAAAGAAACCCGGGCTGAAGGAAAGGGGTTAAACTTAATCTGGATTGCTCTGAGAAATGTAAACCGGGCCTCTCCGGCCACCCGTCTCGTCTTTTACGAAGACCTGGTTGCCACCTCCGGGGCAATTCTGGCCCTTGGCGCAATCTTGGCAACACGCTTCACTCCAATCAAAGTATTCGATGGTATTGCCACCATTATCATCGGAATTCTGATGGGCGGTGTAGCCTTTCGAGTGGGATATGACAACATGGTCGGACTCATCGGCGTATCCGCTCCCAAGGAAGTTGAAGACAAAGTATCACAAATCATCTTATCCATGCCTGAAGTTACAGATATCAATAAAATGCGCATTCTTCAAGAAGGACGGTTTTATCATGTTGAAAGCTACATTGAACTGCGTCCAGGCCTGACCTTGGCTCAGGCTGACAGCATTAAATTAAAGATTCGGGATCAGTTATTGGCCTCTAAAGATGTCACAGATGTCACTTTAGGGATTATTGAGGATAACGGGGTTCGGGATTGGCCAAAAATCGGATAGGTTTTGACCGGTCATGGTGTCGGCACTATAAAGAGTATCTAATGGGTCTGCTTTTTTCATGGTAGCCCTCCATGCCGCTGCCGCGGCACCATCAGAGGATGAAAACGGGGTCGCTCGGGTCGGGCAGCTTCGCCCACATCCGTGCAAGATTAGTTAATTCGTGCGAAGACAGTGTCTTCGTGTACCGCAGCATTCCGAGGCTCCCCCACTCGCCGGTGCGGGAGCTACCTTCAGCGGATAAGTATTCTTTGGAGATAGCCGCTTCGGCGAAACTGTCCACCGGACACTTTCGTGCCAAACCTCAGGGTAGTACCTGATGTGAACCCGTGGCTCCGTGTCCCCGCACCGTCTTGTGGGCTTTTACTGCCTCTCCATGCAATGGGTTCGCTTCTGTGGACGAAGCTTGCCCTGCTTGCGGGTCTGGGGATTCTTCTGCATGTTTTTAGGGTCTTTTTCTGAGCAAATGAATTCATATCCTTTAAGTGCGAATTAAATCCGATTATTTATATCCGAATTGAGATCTGAATCACACTTTCGATCCCTAATATTTGCTATTCTAAACATAGGAGGGGAGGAAAGGTGAAGGATTATAACAACGATTTAAAAACCCTACTTGTGACTATAGAAGATTTACGGGAAGAATTACACCGCTTCGTGGGACAAGGGAGAAGTATTCTAGATCCCCTCGTCCTTAAACTAAGCCAGAATCTTGATGAAGAACTCAATAAGTATTATAGATTGACGAACGAACAGAAGAGGGCGTCTAACTTTTGAGAATCTGGTATTGAATAGGATGACTAGCCGGCGGTAAAATCCCGCTGAAAAATGGCGGCAGATTCTCCTTCAAGCAAGCTGTTGACATCCTTTATATCGAGGCGGTTAAGCAGTTCTAAAATATACGGGTTATTTAAGGGGGTATGAGCCTCCGCAGAAAGACCGTAAGCGTTGACATGTATGGTCCCTAATTCAGATTTGAGAAGAGCTTTAGGCCCGCCGACACACCCGCCGGCACAACCCATTCCCTCATAAAAATTGGCCTTGATATCTCCGCTGTTGATTGAACGCAGGAGTTCTTTACACTCCTGAATCCCATCGGCTTGAACTGCTTTGATCCGTATAGGCTTGTCCGGTCTAAGTTGATCCAAGGTATCTGAAATAGCTTTCGTAACACCGCCGGTTCGGGCATAAATGCGTCCGCCGGCTGAAGAATGCCCGCTGGGGATATCCTCCATATCCGCCGGGTTAATACCGGTCGCCTCAAAGATTTGTTTAACTTCTTCAAAGGTTAACACGGCATCGACTGCGTCCCGGATATCCTTTTCTTTAGCCTCCGCCTTCTTGGCTATACAAGGGCCCACAAAAACAACTTTCGCTTCCGGATGAAGCCGCTTTATTCCCCGCCCGCAGGCAACCATGGGTGATACGGAAGGCAGGATGTGAGGGGTTAATTTATGATAAACTCTTTTTACCATGCCTACCCAGATGGGACAGCAGCAACTTGTTAAAACAAAATCTTCCTCAGTATGAACGGCATGATCAAATTCAAGGGCTTCTTTGAGACTTAGGATATCAGCAAATAAGGCCACCTCCACCATTCCATAAAAACCCAGGTGTTTGAAAGCGGCTCGCAGCTGACCCATTGTGACCTGATCACCAAACTGCCCAACAATCGCCGGCGCAACAATAGCATAAACCGCAACTTCTTTTTTCTTAAGAAGATCAATTAACGGAATAAATTCTTTCTTATCGATCAGTGAATTATAGGAACAAGTATCGATACACTGCCCACAATGAGTACAATTCCGATCCTGGATCACTACCTTTCCTTCCATATCCCGTATAATAGCATCAAATAGGCACGCCGCTTCACAATTATGATCTTCCTCCGGGCATGTCCCTTCACAGCCATTAATTTGAAAAACTACTTTTTCCTGATCACCATTTCCCATAGCATAGTAAATATATTCCTTGGTTGTTTCATTTCCGCCGGCTTCAATCTCTTTGATTTCCTGCTCAAGAGTTCCGTTATAAGATGCTTTGACTAACCGGCTGAAAATCTCATTATAGGTCATTTGACTCATCCAATATTCCCCCATGTATCATCTGGTTATACCGCTGCTTATTGTTATAGTATGTCCGGCATAACCCTAGAAAAACGTGAACTCACTATAAAGACCTGAGCGAAACCATAATTCTCAAAATTCAAAATGAGTACAGGTATTTAGACGAACGTGGGCTGTGCAGAAAACTATCAACAAGTTTCTGCACAGCCCCTTACTTTTTATCTGGAAAGCTTCTAAACTTCTACTTTTTGATAAATCCAAAAGTTTAAAGTATTTTCTTCGACTAAACTACGAATTAAAAGATAATGCTTTAGACTATTTTTAAATTTAAAATCCAGGAAAGGGTAGGCAACCGTTGCGTCCTGCCCGGGAGGAACATAACTAATGGGTAAGCTGTGAGCATGCCTTTCAACAATTTCCAAATTCCCAAGCAGCACCGCATTATAGAGGGTTGAAGAGACCTGGCAGATTCCTCCTCCAAGCCCTGGGGTAAAGACATCTCCTTCAATGATCAGAGCCTCTTTGTAACCTGCCTCAGCAGTTCGTTCTCCCACAACGGCATTGAAGGAGAATCGTTCTCCTGGTGCCAATAGCTTTCCATCGATCGCTTTTGCCGAAATTCGTATGTTTTCCGTACGGTTTACCTGGGATGAATCAAAGTGAGTGGAGTATTTTGAGATTAGAATAGGTTCCGGTTCTTTGACAGTAAGATTCAGTTTGATTAGTTTGCCGTATCCTTCTACCAGACCATCATAAACACTCAGCCCTGTGTTGTTGGTATCGACAGCTATGGGATTCCATCTCACAGGCACCTCAATCCTATCGCTATTGTAAAGATTAGCTTGAACAGTTGCAGGTAACAAATAATTTTCCTTTTGTATAACCGTAATATTGAGATCGTCTATCCCATAAATGCTGGTTTCATTCACAGCTCCCACAATCAAGTCACTGGTGATTTTCATTATCTCATCTGTTACAACTCCACTTCCTCCGAATGAAACTATGCCGGGACTTATAATGTTTGCGTAAAGTTTCCCAAAGTATCTGGCCACGGATTTAGGCAAGGTCGGGACGGAAGGGTCTATAAAGATAATGGGGTCTCCATTTTTGGCTGCCACTGTACTGCCTGCCAAAGCATCGGCAAAGTCGTAACCTGTCGCTAAATAAACCGTCAATGGCTTTGGAGCAAAGGTTTCTGCAATAATAATATTCGTATCAAACTGAGATTCTCCCATCAAGCGTTCGACACTAGCCTCTGGCAGGAGGGTCGTTATTTCGGACAATACATTATTTGATATTACGCCTGCTCCCCCAGTGATATATACTTTCGACGGCTTCCTGTCCAGCAAAAAGTTTTTTATGTCTTGAGGAAGTGCATCGTAAGAAGATAACAGAATCGGCCAGCCTTTATTGGCGGCAAAACTTGAGATACTTAAGGCATCCGGATATTGTTCTCCCGAGGATATCACGACTGTAGATACAGTTGTGTCTTTAAGTGCTCTGGCGACCTTATGGGATGTATCATACCTGTCCAGGCCTGCAACCCTAACCACATTTTTGAATCCAAGATCACTTAGTTTAATCTCGAATTCCGTGCCTATGATTCCCGTACCGCCAATGATGTAAACCGTTCCCGCTGGATCAAGATGTTGAAAGACATAATCAAACGCATCCTTAGAGCCGTCAACCGTAGAATCAACTAATAGTATAGGGGCTTCCTTTTCATGGGCCAGGACACTTGCCGATAAAGCATCTGCAAATTGATTTCCAGTTGCAAGGATTACGTTCTCAACCTGTCCGTTGCCATAATACTCTGAGATAACTTTGGCCGTCTCAAATCTTGTCAGTCCAAAAAGCCTGTTCCTGGTAATTTGCTGTGGCGTAGTAACTGAGCTTGAATTATCTGTAGTATTAGCCAAAGCGGGTGTTCCGACCAAAAAGGCGCAACATAAGATTAAGATTAATGCAATTATCTTGTTGTTCATCAAATACTACACTCCTTCAATTTCTGTCTTGTTAATTATCTCATGTTGAAGAAGTAAAGTATGTCGAAAAGAGCCTCAGACCAACATAATTTTTAATCACAAAAATGTCTTAATCAAACGAATAGCTAGCATATTTTTTATATACCTTCAAATATTTTGAAATTTAGATTCTAATTCCCATATTTTATCAAAATTTTAACTATTATTTTGAATTTAATTCTAAACGAATTCAATAAATAGGAATATTTGTAATCGACAAAGGAGATATTAGATTAGATTATTTAATAAGGAGTATTACAATGAATAATTTAGATCAGAGAAACAACGGTATGACTGCTGAGCAAGTCCCTTTGGGGTATATACAACATAATTTGACCGATATTAAGCCGATGGCTTCTGAAATCGCGCACCTTTGGTCAAGTTATTTGGCAGAAAATATGTCAGTATGTATGCTTAAGTATATGGTTTCTAAATCAAACGATATTGATATTCACAACGTTTTGCAACTGGCTTTAGATATCTCAAGTAAACGCGTAAGATCAATGAAGGATATTTATAATTCAATACACAATCCAATCCCGGATGGTTTTAGCGAAAAGGATGTCAAAGTTGATGTTAAAGGGCTTTTCTCTGACTCGTTTTCTTTAACATATACAAGATTAATGACCAAGTTTATCATGCAATACTACTGTATATCATTAAGTGAATCCGCCCGGACAGATTTTCGAGACTTTTTTTCGGAAGCGATAAACACGTCTCAAGAGGTCATGGTAAGAGCTACTGATGTACTTTTAGCTAAAGGTCTTTTGAATAAGTCGCCTTGCATCGAAATTCCGGATAAAGTCTCATATGTCCATGAGAAAAATTATTACGGCTCTTTTTTTAGAGGAAGTGACAGACCTCTTAACGTTATAGAGGTTGACAACATCTACTATATTATGGAACTGAAAATAGCCATGAAAACTCTAAAGTCAGGTTTTAGTCAAGTTGTCGAGTCGGAGAAACTGAGAAACTATTTAATTCAGGGACTAAACATCGCTGATAATCAATTAAAAATTCTTGGTACCTTTTTGGAGAAAGAGAATTTACCTATTCCAGAAGACACCAATTACCAAGTCACTAAATCCCAAGAATCTCCGTTCAGTGACAAGTTAATGATGTTTCATGTAACTGTTACTATGGCTTATGTTTTAACCGCTTATGGTTATTCTTTGACGAATACGTCCAGAAAAGATTTAGTTACATCTCTCAGCCGTCTCATAGCGGAAATCCTTGACTATTGCAAAGACGGCATGGACTTGATGATAGAGAATGGCTGGCTGGAACGAGTACCAGAAGCCACCAATCGTGAAAAATTGCAATCTCCGATTCACTAAAGCAATAATTAACGCCAGTCGGAAACTTAACCTATAATGTTCTTGATTAACTCATCATCTAAACGCCAAGAGATTAATGAACTTAACACAAAGCTATAAACTATTTTAAAGGTTGTATAGGCCATACTCACATTAAGGAGGTAAGCCATTTGAAAGATAGAGTTTTCGCAGGATTTATCGGAGGAATATTTGGGGCAATAATAATGAATTTGATTGACTGGTCTTTATATCTAATTGGCTATCATCAAGAAAGACTATTCGATTGGGCTTGCGTAGTATTACTCGGCAGAACAAGTACCGGAACAGGTGAATTAATCTTTGCCCAATTAGGTCAGATCTTTTTCTCAGGATTTATTGGCATTCTCTTTAATATAATAATACGAAACGATAATTTAATATTTTTCAAAGGTTGGGTTTTCAGCATACTCGTATGGTTTTTCTTATATGGAGTAGCCATTGGATTTAGGTTGCCTCACTTGGAAGACCGTACTTTTATAGCCGGCCTGTCTCATTTTCTCTCTGCTTCTTCTTTTGGTCTGGTACTGGCATATTATCGAAATAGAACCCTTCATGTATAGTATCAAGCAATAAACAGTACCTGGATACTCGATTAAACGTCTATCTTCCACTCTGTAGTTTCATACTAAAATCACGTATGAAAAATTAGATGTTAATTGGTATAAGAGCCAGTAGCGATTTATCACTTTGCTGTAAACATGTAATAAGTTATTGGCAACTCAGTATCAAACGTAAATTTAAACAAAAAACCTTAATCATTAGGACGGGACTGCTGCAAAATGAGTTTGCTCAAGTTTTTTAGGATAAGGTAATAAAAAGGCCCGAGAGGCGTTAAAAACGTCCTCTCGGGCTGATTTTTTGTGCATATTATTTTCCGAAAGCGGTTTTGCTACAGCCCCGTTTTAGTTTTTGATACAATTCTAATCTCTTTAATATTATCCTGTCCAAACATCTACAGTCACTTTACTAACCTCTTTTTGTTCGGAATATCAAACGGAGCGATTCTCAGTTGGCTCTAAGGTATCAAATTCAGGCAATTAAGACATGCTCTGAGCCTCTCTTGGGCTGCCTCCCTCAAAGCTGCTTTTGACGAGCCAAAAATAATGGCTGTCACGCTCAGGACAGCCTTATCAGCAGACCATTCACTCCACCCCTCGGAGCGTTTAATATTGATGCTCCTGCCTGTAGATGACAACCATAAATTCTCCCGACCTTCAAGGAAGACTTTAATATGTCCAACAAAATATGCATTATCCTTTGCCCAATCCCTGATCTCTTCAACCCAGCGAGTGAGGGATTGTTGAATCGTTTCCGACTTTACTTTTTCTGAAAAAATCAAACTAAGGCTTTCTGAAAAAATTGCCGGGTCAGGATGCTTTGTTAAGCACCCGAGGGAATTCTGTTCACTCACTATCAGTCACCGCCGTACGCCAGATTTGCGGATCAACTTTATCATGCGCGGATATTGCATAAAAACGTGCCGAAGAATTTATGATTCTTATACTTTCTTCGACTTCGCTCATTTGCTCAGGTTCCAAACAATCGATTTTGTTCAAGAGAACGATGTTCGCTTCAGCGATTTGCTCTTCTATCAGCCCCGGCATGATCGTTATAAGATCATCCCAGCGCTCTGCATCAGTCACAACAATCGTTTTCAGATTATCGATACCCTTCCCGAATTTAGTGATCGTTTCTGCGATTCTGCTTGGGACGGCCATCCCTGTTGTCTCAATGATCACCCATTCCGGCGACAACTCCTCCTGAATTTCATTGAGACAGACTGTAAGCTCAGCGTTTAGGGTGCAGCAGATACACCCGGCAAAAAGTTCCCGAACACTTAGCCCTTCAGCTTTAAGGATTTTATCATCAATACCCGCTTCCCCAACTTCATTTTCGATAATAACCAGGGACGGTTTCCCACTATCCTGCCGGCTTGCAGAAACTTCTTCCGCAAGATATCTCGCGACCTGCAAGATGACTGAAGTTTTGCCGGAACCTAAGAATCCGCCAAACAGTAAAACCTTCATTACGTTTAACTCCTTACGAACAACTAAAATAACCCTTGGATTTTACATAAGACTTCATCGTCATTAAAGGATCAACTGCTTTGCCGTTACCTCTTCTCCCGTTGGGATGAATACAAACTCTTCACGACGGACCAAGTATAAGTTTCTCGTATAAAGGAGTTTCAGGCTCTAGTTCACGTTAAACTGGGAGCAGTCAACAAATAATCGTTCATACCCTTTTGTTACGCTTAGTTCGATATATTCGAAAGCCCTGGCCAGCGCTGCCATCTCCTGACGGGTTTTAAGAGACATCAAGGCTAAATAGGCCCCTGTTTTTGAAGAATTGCCGATATAGGTAATCTTATCGTTTACAGCCCCGGGCAGAATACCCGTGCCTACTAAGCTTTCTACAGGAAGATGCGCGCCGAACTGACCGGCGACGATTACCTCATCCAGCTCCGGCAATGTGAGGTCCATAGCATTTACCAGTGCCACAAACCCTGATAAAATCGCACTCTTTGCCAGTTGGACCTGGCGAATATCCCCTTGGGTAATCAGGATTTTGTCTGAACCCTTTCCAATACAAATTCGTCGTTTCCTGCCGTCAAGATCAATATAGGGCAGCCTAGGGTCCCCCGCCTCCAGTTCCTCAGGCTTAAGGATATTTCCCCGGGCATTGACGAAATGATGTTTCAATAATTCCCGGATAACTGCCAATATCCCGCTGCCACATAAGCCCACTGGTGCTTTATTTCCGATAACCTTTAGATCAAAGCCCTTTTCTCCGGCGAAGTGAACGTCCTCAATGGCCCCATCGGCGGCACGCATACCGCTGCTGATATTCATCCCTTCAAGGGCCGGTCCTGCTGCGCAGGAACAGGACACTAATTTCCCCCCGCTGGACAGAACAATCTCTCCATTAGTACCGATATCGATAAAGAGCACTTTATCCTTCCGGTCATGGAGCTTTGCCACATAAGCCCCGGCTACAATATCTGCTCCAATATAGGAGGAGACCGCCGGCAGGCAATAGACCCGGCCAAAAGAGGAAAGGGCCGTCAAGCCAATATCTATCCCCGGAATATCTTTCTCATCGACAAAGACCGGCGCATAAGGAGATTTGCCAATCGACAGGGGATCAACCCCCAGAACCATATGCATCATCGTGCAATTAGCCGCAACGGCAATTTCATAGATAAAGGAAGGCGAAAGCTGCTGCCTTTCACACATGGTCCGGATCATCTCATTTAAGGAGTCGACAATGGCCTTCTGTAACTGATCCAGTCCGTTCTTACCATGATCGAGAACATAGGTGATGCGGGTCAGCACATCCTGCCCATAATTTTTCTGGGCATTGATCCCAGCTTCGCTATCAATTTCTTCCCCTGTCCTTAAATTTATGAGGGAGGTTACAACCGTGGTCGTACCGATATCGACTGCAACTCCGTAAATCCTCTCAGTGGTATCCCCTTTTTCAATACCGATAAGCTGATCCTGATTGAAAACCGCAGTGTAAGTCCCCTCCCCCATGGTGATTTGGCGGAGCACATCCCAGGGCAGGCGTTTGATCCCCAGGGCTTTTTCGATTAGAGCTTCATAAGGGGTCTGGTCTTTAAGGGTAGGCTTTCTGATCTCGATGGTCTTTTTCCAGATCGCCGGGTTGGGTTGATAGTCCGGCACATAGCCCCCTGTCAGAACCTGGTGATTTTTCTCCTGATCAATAATGTCGATCTGCAGATCCGTTGTCGGATAGATGAGGCAGGCTAAACGGATGCCATCCCTGATCTCCTTTTTAGAAAGAAGCTTTTCCTCATCAGCAGACAGAGGCGGAAGATCCCCTCCTAAATGTTTGATTTTACACTTGCCGCAGCTTCTTCTTCCGTTACAGGGGCTTTCAATGAAAATCTGCTGGGCGACAAGAATAGCTAAGAGGCTTTCCTCCGCCTTTATATCATATGGAAACGTTAAATCTAGTCTTGGCAACTTAATTGTATGCATTCTTAACCTCGTCTTCCGGTACAAACTCTCAAGATCCTAGGCTTTATGACTGCTTTCCTGCACGGTCTGTAACATCGCCTGAATATTTTCGAGAGAGGACTTGGTTCCCAGACCACAAGCAGGCGCGATGATATCTGACCCATCAGCCATCACCTTACGGGTCATGAGGCGAATGCGGTCAGTATCAGCAAACTCCAGAGCATAGGTACTTACATTACCGATCATAACCTTGGCAGGCATCATTTTTTTCGACTCTTTGATGCTGACAACCGAGTCAAAGCTATGGGCATCGGCGCGTATTTTATTCAGTTCCCCATAAACTTTATGCATTTTCCCGCAAATGTGCACAATGACTGGCAGTTCCGGATTCATCTCGTGAAGCCCATCAATCAACTGATTCACATAGGTCACCACATATTCATCAAATAAACGGGGACCTAGGATTTCCCCTGTGCCGCTGGGATCAGAGACAGCTATTACATCTGCTCCCGCTTCGATCTGAGCCTTGCCGAAATCAATGAGCGCTTCAGTAACAAACTTCATGAAGGCATGGGCATCCTCTTTATTGCGTCTCAACGCTTTGTAGTAATTTACCGGTTCCATCAGAGAAGCGGCAACACTTACAGGCCCGGAGAGATTACCGATAATAGGTACATGGTCCTCAGCTTGTTTGAGAATTTTAATAGCCTCCAGCACCACTTTGGTCCGTTCGCCATAGGGATTAAACGGTGTTAATTCCCTCCATTGGGAAGGGTTATCGATGACATAGCCTGTAACATGAGGTTCGCAGATAGTGGAACCTAAGTCCACGACGGCACCCAGCTGTTCTGCTTCGATGGTCATACAGAAGGGCACACCATAATTTTCAAAGCAGCCATAATCATAGACTGCCTTAGCTAATCCCGCCATTTTAACAGGATCTGTATGTGCTTCAGGCCAGCGAATATTTGCTTTTTCCATCAAAGCGGTGACCACCATATTCATCATTCCGCCTGGGCAGATACATGGTGAGCGATCGGTCTTCGCACCTTTTAAAGCATTTAATAATCTTTCCTTTGAATCCATAGGTAGTCCTTCCTTGCTCTAATGTTTAAGCCATTCCCACCAATTCTTTGGCCAGGGAAACCGCTCCGATAGCATTGACGGCATAACCATCAGCGCTGATTTGATCACAATAAGCCTGGGAAATAGGCCCGCCGCCGATCATGACTTTTACTTTATCTTTAAGTCCTTCTTTTTTTAGCATATCTACGACTTCTTTCATGCCAGGCATGGTGGTAGTCATAAGGGTGGAAAGACATATCAGCTGCGCATTCACGTCCTTAGCTTTTTCTACGAAACTTGGCAGCGGCACATCTCTGCCCAAATCGTACATTTCAAATCCTGCCGTCTCCAGCATAATCCGCACAAGATTTTTACCGATATCATGGGTATCCCCTTCTACCACGCCGATAACGCATTTGTAATTGACAGCGTCGGCACCCTCCTCCTTCGGCAGATGAGGCTTTAAGACTTCTAAACCGTTATACATCGCATCGGAACACACCAAAAGGTCGGTGACGAAATACTCTTCCTCTTCATACATTTGGCCGGCACGGTTCATCCCGTCAACAAGCCCTTTAAGAACCCCGTCAAGCGCTTCATAGCCTGCATCTATATATTCGTTGGCTACATCTGCCGCAGTATCATCTTCCATTTTGAATACACAATCCGATAATTGTTGTAATAATTCTTCTTTTGACTTCGCCATAATGTTTACCTCCACCTTACTTTCTAAAATCAGTTCTATTAATGATCAGTTTCAGTCCTTTAACAACGCTTCATCAATAGGGTAACGTCCGTATTTGCGAACCGCTTCCATCATATAGTCGATATTTTCTATGGGAACATTTTGGGTAACATCACAACCGGAAGCAATAATATACCCTTTCGGGCTGTCTTTTCCCTTGCGGATGCAGGTCTTAACCGATTCGAAAACATCCTCTCTTGATCCCAGCATAAGCACGTCGACAGGAGGTACATTCCCTAGTATGGGTAAGCGCTCTCCCACTTGTCCTTTCACATATTCCAGATCCACAAGGTTATCGATGCTGAGCATGTCCGGTCCTGTATCCACCATTTCAGTGACAATACTCCTCGTATTACCACAGATGTGATAACAACACATACCTCCCAATTCATGAATGTGCTCCATCAATTCCGTGGCATAGGGCTTTACGAATTCTATATACTGGCTTTTCTTAAGGAGGGTCCCCGAGGCAATGGGATCACACATCGCAATAATAATGCCGCGTTGGATATATTCTTTGTAGATATCTTTAAGAGCATCAGTACATAAGCGCAGCAGTTGATGGATAGCCGCGGGATTTTTACGGGTTGCCCTTAAAAGATTTTCAGTGGGATAAATACTTGATACAGCTGTAAAAGGCCCTGCAATCAGCACCCCAGTCGGAACCTCGTGTCCCACCGTTTCCTGGCAGATTTCACAAGCCTCTAAAGTTTTGGCAAGCCAGGGGTCATTTTCCTTTTTTGTCTTATTGAAATCCAGTTGATCAATATCTTTAAGGTCCTGTAAAACATGATTCACAATTGCAGGCAGACTATCCTCAGGGTCATTCATTTCTGTCCCCAGAGCGGTTCCTACACCATGAAGGCCATATTCAATAATCATCAGATCATTTCCATACCGTTTATAACAATCGATCTGGGACTGAGCCTGCTTTGCTGCCGAAGCACGTTTTTCCCGATGGGTCATCCCGGAAACTCTGTGAGAGATGGAAACTAAAATCGGCATCGCAAGGATGCGATCCATCTTTTCTCCTTTTATGAAGGCCTGTAATCGTTGATTGGGCGTCATTTGGTCCTGTGGATGCATAGCAAATCCTCCCTATACTATCGTTTGACTTCCTTTGATTTTCCTTAGTTTTCGATGCTTTCCTAGAATTCCTTACTTATCAAACAACTCAACAGGGATAGAATTGGCATAGAATGCTTCATTCGGATTGAGTATGGCAAAGCCAACGTCTGCTGTCTTTGACAGGCTGGCCGTGTATTACCCACTCCTTGATATCCGTTGATTTTGAAATTAAGGTGTTAGAAGCCTTAGCGTCTTGATCTGAGCATCTTTAAGTATGCGATCACGATTATGGATACAGACATTACCTACCAAGTTGACTTTACCGCGAAGTTCCAAGCAGGCTTGGGCATAGGACATGGGCTCCGGTAATGTATGATTTTCCCACTCAGCCATTCCCAGCCCTACTAACTGAAGGGCGGTCTTGGGACAGAGATGCATCACCAGCTGTCCGCCGATTATATCCAGTACGTCTTCCACAAAAGGTTTTGAAAAATGACGCCCCTGCTGTTCAAAGTATTTGGGGCCGAGGATATTGAGTCCCCCCACCGGATCTTCAAAGGCTATGAAGTCCACCCCTGCTTCCAGGGATTTTTCAGTATAACGTAAGAGCTGGAGGCGCATCTTCTCTACTACCTTTTGAATCACTTCCGGATTCTTTCTCCAGATCTTAAAGAGCCTGCCAATATCGATTAAATTATTTAAGATCGTCATTGGGCCGCAGATCTCGATGCCAACCGCTTCTTTTGCCGCTTTAAGACGTTTAACGGCTTCGAGAGTCTCTCTTAATCGGCCTTTCTCGAAATCCAAATCCGGCAACCCCAACAAATCTTCTTCATTTTCACACACCGGTGCCTGACAGCGCGGCCCAATCCCTGCCGTTCCCAGCTTAATACTGCCGCCATAGCCCTCCGCTTCAACGGTATGACAGAAAGGCACCATACAGAGGGCTCCGCCTTCTACTTCCCGTACGGTGCAAGCAATCTTTGCTATCCCTTCTCCATAAGTGTAAGCTTCCGGAAAAGGCAAACCTACCTTTTCCACCACTCTCTCTGTAAAACCGCTGGTATCTGACCCTTCAGGACATTTGAAATCTGTAAATGCGATCATAGGATTCTCCTAACCATATAAAGTGGTGGGTATAATCATTATAATCATTTATTAATGTATCTATTTAACTTAATGATTATACCATAACTTTTTACGACTTTAAACGACATTATAATATTCCCTGCATCGGCGAGAAACCTTGGGCTGACTTTGGCGTCATAACCCGTCTGTCACTGATGCCGCGTGAATTTTTGCATCAAATTGTCATACTATGGTTATTGTATTAACCTTCTTTATGCAAAACTTATTGACTCATTTTACTCATCATAATGCCCCATCGCTGGGCGATGGGGCATTATTGCCGAAATAGGATTAATAGTTTGCACATAGCCTGCTAAGATTGATCGGCTTCTTGATCTCTTCCAGGCAAACCTCTATTTTCTATTTTGATTATCCCGAGATCCGGCATCTCAATTTTAGTCAGGCATCACGAGGTCCTCATAATATTCTCTCCCAAATGGGCTCACCACTGTAGGCATCGATATATCTTAGTCTTTGATTATGACCGGCATCTCTGGGGAATCTGTCTCGACGAATGGTTGTAGGCTCATAGAGCAGCCGGTAAACCGGCAGATTCTCATCCTCCAAGTCTTTAAACCATCTAAGCCGGAATCTGACATATTCAACGTATAGGTCAAACGCCTTTTCCGCTGTCAGAGTCGGATAGGGGAAATCACGCTCTTCCAGCTCACGAATCATTTCATAAGAGACGCCCATATAGACGCAGATTTTCCCGGTTGAAGTGCTGACACTAACCATAACCCGTTCATGATTAACAGGAATATTGCGGATATAGACCGGCAGATAGAAAAACTCACGCTCACGTGGCTGCCTGTCCGTATCCTCCTGATCAGCTTCGATTTGGAGGTAAGATGTGTAATCCGGGAATACCTGTTGTAAGAACTGTTCCGCCTTCTCCCAACACTGCTTTCGAGTCAGTGACGGCTCAGCGTCTTTCCTCCGCTCATTCCGGTGGAACCCTGCCAAATGCCCCGTCGATTTCTCAATTTGAATCATAAACGGGGCTTCCAGATTCCGCAGCGGATCTCCCCATTTACGTTTCATATAAGCGTCCACAGAAAGTGCTTCCGGTTCCGGTTCCGGCTCTTCTGCCTCCGCTCTGAACTTATACAACATTTTGATCCTCTCACCGTCATCCTTAAATTTTTCAAGCAAGAATAACTCTGGATCGATACCCAACCGCATCTCCAAAGCCGCGATGTCTTTGTTCGAACCTGAAGGCAGATCATCCAGTTTCAGTTGCTTTCCGAACCTTAAGCTTTCACCGAAGGTTTGCATTTCATCCAAGCCACTAACCCCCTCTGCCTGCCTTGGAGCAAGCGGGTGACTGGGAGGCATCTTATAATGTTCAAGTCCAAACAGATCAAGGCCTGTAACCGCGTCGATTGACCGATGACCGGGAATCGGTTCATAGACGAGCCGGTATTCAGGCTCTGTTCCCTCCATTTCATACATGGACGGATACAACATAACAATCGTCAGCTCCATCCGCATATTTTTCAACACATCTTGCCTCACAGACTCCACATCAACGATGATGCCAGGCCATTCTGGTTTAGGAGCAGCTTTTTGTCCGGATCTTTCCAATTGGTAGCGGATGACATTCAGCCTACTGTCCAGTGTAATTTTGCAGCCCGTATCGGGAAGGGGCAGTCCTCCCACTTCCTCCTTATAGGTGATAAAGCGCAAGTTTCGTTTTTCTTCGCTATTTACCCAAGTGAATGCCCCATAATCAGGGGCATGTTTCCTTAAAAAAGCGTCAGTAATCGCCCTCGCTTCCTCTGCCGGGCTATCTCGGCCAACGGAATCTTTGGCTTCCATATCGATATCCAGTCTAATCAACTATCCCGTTTCAATATCCAACGTAATTTCAATTTGGCAGTCATCGTTTCCTGGATCTTCCCAAATGAAGGACCGTTCCTGCCCATCGCGAGTATTAGCTTCCATTTCCAGTCGGTAATGCTCCGGAATCTGAACAATGGCTTCTGCTTTTGTTCTGAGCTCCCCATAGTCAAATGACATAGTTACCTCCCCAATCTAATCCTATGATTTTCTTTTTCAGAGTAACCTGACATGCTGCTGCCGCGGCACCACAATTTACATTGCAAAAACCCCGACCAAGGCCGGGGGTATCTGCTTGAAATATCTTTAGTATTTAAATCATTCATATACCGTCAAACACGGGTTTTAAATCAACAATGAAATTCGGAAAAACAGATAATTGCACCTTGTCTCCTCAGTATACGCTTCCATGCGGCCGTATCGATTGTTTTCCTGTAATGTAAATACGTTTATATATTTACCGTCCGGTTCCACAATCCAATATTCTTTTACGCAAGCCTTTTCGTACCTGTTGAACTTTACTACTCTATCCTGCCTTGCAGTTGATGGTGAAGAGATCTCAATGATTAGAGCAGGTACTCCAAAGTAACCGGTTTTTCTTAGTTTTTTCTCATCACAAACTATAACCAGGCCTGGCTGTATAATATTTATAATGTCATCGTCTTTTTCATTATCTTCTGCAAGACATAAGTCGAAGGGTGCTGCGAACGCTTTGCCTGGTTTGTCGATTAGTAAGTTTGATAGCTGCCTGTAAAGCTCACCAGAAATGCTTTGATGTTCCCATTTAGGAGCAGATTGCATATAGGATACTCCATCAATTATTTCCCAGCGTTCGTTTTCCGACCAAGTTAAGTAATCCGCGTAGGTATGTTTTTTATCTTCCTTTGGTAATGACATAACTCGAACCGCTCCTTCTGATTCTTCTATATATTACCATAACGATAAATATAATCAAAGCTGTAACCGGTGGAACAAATAGCGCAGCACTAAAAACTCGCCCCAATTTTCTGCTCTTGAAAATCAGGGCGAATTTAACATTTTTATATAAATCTTTCACTTGCAGCATCTTTGCCCTATTTATACTGTTTTTTGAATCACCCTCTTGCACTGGGCATCAGCTAGCTCATCGAACTTATTGGTTTCTTCTTCTGCTAAACATCAAGACAAGGCAAAGCCGCCTTCCGGATAAAGGCGTTGGCGATTTTACCACCGTTCATAGGTGGCATAGGTTTCAACCGTCGTCATATTCGTCCTGGGAACAGGCGGCCACTCTTTAAGCCTTTCCACCATATATTCGGCAAGCTGACTCGCATTTTTACTGCATTTCTCCTTCACCTCCGGATCAAGTCTGGCCAGTTGACCGAGGGTTTCCAGCAATTCCTGGAATGTATCGGCGATCGTTTGGCAGCAGGCGGTGCATCTTTCTTCATACTTTGTAGTAAAGGCTTGGGAGGCTGCAGTTTTTGGCCTGCTTCTTGGTTCGCCGGTTTTTTTGACGGTTCGATAGTCTATCTTGATTTCCCCAGGATTATCAGGCATGGGGGTGACTAGGGCCTGCCCTTTCTCCTGAGGGGTTTGCTTCTGTTCTTTGAGAGCCTGATCCAGCTCCCGGGTGGTCATATTCTTAACATCATGCTCCAGGATAAATTTCTCTCGCTCATCTTCCGGAATCCCCAGAAAAAGAAGGGCCTGGAAGTAGGTCAAATTCGTCAGCGCTGACGAATTTGACCTGTCGCCGTCATCGCTGGCAGCGAATAGTTTATCTCCATATTCTTCAAAAAGCTGCATCAGCCTGTTGGCTGTGCGCTGGGAATAGCTTACCGATTCCACCAGCCATTTCCCCCATTCTCCATGGGGGAGCAAGTCCTTGGCCTCCTTCAGGCGCTTGCCGATCTCGATGGCATTGGTAAGCATGATTTTACAAGTCTGTTGTTTGATCCTGTTAATCTCAGCAGCAATGACCAGGGGAGTACGTTCAGTAAATGCTTCATTCATTTTGATTCCCGCCTTTTTGATAGCTTTAATTACAGCATACGTAGACGGGCTTCAGATGGTGAAGGCTTGGGTATAAACCTAGCTGCCAAATAGTGTCTTTTTATATGGAAATACAACAGTTAAAAGGACCCTTCCACCTTTGCGGTACCACCTTTTGGCATCAAAGTTCTAAACCCAATGCTGTCATGGTAAGACAACCCACAATTTCCGCACCGATCCCGGAAGCAAGCTGCGCGGTTAGAGTATAAACTGTCTTCGAGAATTCTCTGAAACCGGCATCCACATGTTCGAAAGATGTAACCTTATAATTGGTGGATTTGCTTTCTCCCCCGTCTAGAAGACTACATATTAATTCACCTGTCACCGGCTCACCCCGCCATATCTTGAACATGACTGTGCAAGAAGTTTCATTTTCAACATTCTTAATCCTCCAGCCGACTGACACTCTGACAATAATCACCTTATTTATCCCGGTTGCAACCTGGACATAAGCCAGGGGCTGGGGGGATTCAGTTATGGGTATTAATGCAGAATCAGAAATATTATTAGGCAACACATAATAACCAAATCCTTCGCTATTCATTGTTCGGGCAGTTGATTGTGGAATCAAGGGTTTCTCTTCTATGCGAACGTTCTTCGCAATGCCATTACCCTGTTGAATTACCCAACCCATACCTATACTGGACCTCCTATCCTGACTTATTTTACAATACGTTATGTACCTTAATGAAAAACGGTTAAATAAAAACTCCAGAAATATCTGGAGTTTTTATTTAACCTTTGCGTCTTAACTCTCAGGATCAACTGTAAAGGTGAGAGGACCTACAACATTGGCCGCTATTCCCGGATTTATCAGTTCGACCGTAAGGGTATAGGTTACCGGCCCCGAAGCGGTAAATCCACTGTCAACATGGTTTAAAGCGGTGACTTTGCGGTTGTCCCAGTTACCCTCTCCACTGTCCAGAGCGCTGTATACCAAAGTGCCGGTATCAGGAGCCCCACGCCAGATTTTAAAGAGAACGGGAGTAGCTGTCTCGATGGGAGGACTTGGAGTCGCCCAGCCAATACTGGCGCGCAGAAAAACATTAAGCTCAGGCGTCTCCACAGTAAGCGCAGCTAAGGGGGCTCCGGTGGAAATAATCGGTATATTTACACTGCCGGCGGTATTTTGAGGCAGGGTATAGAAAGCGCCAACCGACGGGAAAGCACCGGTTAGAGTCATGGCACCCACAATACTTGCCCTATGATCAGGATCGGGAGCTTCTGCAGTGAGAACATAGGCTATGGTCTGGGCTGTAGTAAATCCGGAATCCACATGGGAAAATGAGGTAACCGCCATTTCTTCCCGATCCGCACTATCGTCCGCACTGGCCACAAGAACCCCAGTGACAGGGGCACCGCGCCACAGTTTGAAGAGCACATCTACTTTAGGATAAAGGTCGCCTGTCGCTTTCCAGCCGACAGCCGGTCTTAAGACGACAACCTGGCTTGGTTGAACAGCAACTTCAAAAACAGCTACCGGTACCGGGGTTTGCGCAACGGGAATGTTAGCTCCACCAACAATATTATTAGGAAATTCGAAGTACCTCAAAGCACTCAAATTAGTACCATAGGCGGCAAAAGTCAATGGCCCGATAACTTCTGCCAAAGTGTCTGCAGCAATGGTTTCTGCAGTTAAGACAAAGGTAATGGGCTGATTGGATACCAGGCCGGCAACCACATCACTGAAATCCGTGATTGCAAATTCATCATGCAGGGCTTCCGCGCTGTCCTGAACACTACAGATCAAATCGCCGCTAACAGGGGCACCGCGCCAGATTTTAAATAACACTTGTACTGGAACTAAGGTGTCAGACAGAGAGCGCCAGCCGATATTTGCCCTGAGTGTTGCGAGATCATTGCCGGAACCGGCTGCAAGGGTAATACTGGCCAGTGGAGTAGGTGTATTGAAAATAGGGATATTAACTGCCCCAGAGGTGTTTTGAGGCAGAGTGTAGTATTCGTAACTCATAATGTCGTTGTCACTCCTTTGTGTCTTAATTCTCGGGAACAGCCGTGAACGTGAGAGGGCCTGTTACATTGACTCCTGTTGCCGAGGTTGCCAGCAGTTCGGCGGTAAGGGTATAGGTTATCGGCCCTGAAGCGGTAAATCCACTGTCAACATGGGCTAATGCGGTGACTTTGAAGTTATCATTCCTGATTTGTCCGGAATCCACAGTGCTGTAAATCAAACTACCCGTACCGGGCGCCCCGCGCCAGATTTTGAAGATAATGCCAATATCACGGGCGCCAACAATAATTCTTGGACGCAGCCAACCGATAGCAGCGCGCAAGGATATTTTAAGGCCAGGGTAGGTCTCTAAAGTGATCGCAGCTAATGGCGTCCCGTGAGCAGTGATGGGAATGCTTACGCTTTCAGCGGTATTTTGGGGCAGCGTGAAGAAAGCACCAACCGGCTGAACAGAACCTGTAAGAGTCAGTGCACCCACAATACTTGCCGTATGATCAGGATTGGGGGCTTCTGCGGTAAGAACATAAGTTAGGGTCGCTGTTGTGGCAAAACCGGTATCCACATGGGAAAATGAGGTGACAGCTACTCTTTCCAAATCCACACTATCATCTGCGCCGGCGATAAGAACTCCGGTGACGGGAGCGCCACGCCACAGTTTGAAGAGTACATCTGCATTGCGAGTGATGTCGCCTGTGGCGATCCAACAAGCGGTGGATCTTAAGATTACATCTTGACCCGGTTTAACATCGACGTTAATAGCGGCTACCGGCACCGGGGTCTGCCCAAGGGGAATGTCAGCTCCGCCAAAAGAATTGTTAGGAAGTTGAAAATGACTCAAAATGTTCAAATTTGTACCATAGGCGGTAAACGTCAGAGGGCCGCTAATATATGCATTGTCCTCCTCGGTTTCTGCAGTCAAAACAAACGTAACGGGTTGATTAGGGGTAAGTCCGGAAACCACACCACTGAAATCTGTGGTTGCTACATTATCACCACTTATTAATATTAATTCCGTACCATCTTGAACACTGCAGATCAGTTCACCGGTAACAGGGGCGCCGCGCCAGATTTTAAATAATACGCGTGTAGCCAACGATGAAGTGTGGAATTTAAACCAGCATACATTTACTCTTAGAGTTACGAGATCATTGTCTGAACCGGCTTCAATTGTCAGACTTGCCAGGGGCGTGGGTGTATTGGTAATAGGAATAAAGGCTGCTCTGTAAGTGTTTTGAGGAAGAGTGTAGAACTCGTAACTCATAATGTTGTCACTCCCATTTCATTTAATGATGGCTTATATTGCATCTATATGTCCATTTGCTAAAATTTGCTAAAAAATCTAAAGGGTTGCTAATGAGCAGCCCTTTTTGCTTAAGCCGATAAATTTTGATAACAATCCAATTTATAACAATTATAGGATACTTATATTATAGTGAATCATGCTTGAGACAGATGCGAACAAAGGCTATATAAATAAACGATACACAGCTTCGTTTATTTGTAGTTATACGAAACCGTACGCGAATGACGCCGCGCCTCCATGCACGGATTTTCTTAGAAACTATGGATTATGTATTGATAGGGTATTACAAAAAATCCTTATTACTTTTTAGCCAAATGGAAAGTTAGCTTGACAAAAAAATTAATAAGTGTTATCTTTTTGATGTAAAGCATGCTTTCCATAAATAAAGAAAGGGATGTAATTTTTGAAAAATAGATTAGAAGAAATTCGAAAGCAGCGAGGAACTAAACAAGAAGAATTGGCGGCTGCTTTAGAAGTATCTAGACAGACGATTGGCTCTTTAGAGAATGGTCGATACAATCCATCGATCATATTAGCATTTAAAATAGCACGATATTTTAATATGTCAATCGAAGAAATTTTCATTTATGAGGAGGAATAATAATGCTAAAGAAAACGTCATTTTATGTCTTTAAACTTTTATTGGGAATGGGGCTGATCGGTGCAAGTTTTTTGTTTTGGGCAGAATATAAAAATATTTCAGCAGTCTTGATTGGGATTGGATTATCATTAGTTGGTAGCAGTCTTTTTTATTTATATACGAAATACTTCCAGCAAAAACACCCTGAAATTAAGAAACAGTTTGAAATTGATTTTAATGATGAACGCAATAAAATAATTCAGAATAGAGCAAAGGCAAAATCGGCTGATATTATCCAGTGGTTTATTATAGGATTAGCATATGTTATGCTTTTATTTGATTATCCATTATGGCTATTTGGAATTACCGTTGGGATTTTCCTTTCATATTATTTAATATCAACTTACTTTGCGGTCAAATATCAAAAAGAAATGTAAGATTTCAAGGAGCCAATCAGATGTTTATAAATCGGAAATTTATATATAGGAATAGCTTTTAATGGCAAAATACATGGTATAAGAAACATCTTGCTACCTCCTCCAGCACGCCCATAACCCCATGGATTGGTATCCTTGGGGCAATGAGGCCTTTGCCAAAGTAAAGCAGAAGACAAGCCCATCTTCCTCTCCATCGGCTATTCGACTTGTCACTGATGGCAATCCAATTACTATAACCAAAAACTTATTTTTCTTTATACCATAATATATTGTTTTTAGCTGATAGATAAAAGGACTCTTTCACCCGCATGAAAGAGTCCTCTTATCTATTTTGGAATATTTACAGATAACTATATTTCCCAAAATACTGTTAACATTAAGGATTTTACATTGACTGATCCTTTTCTGCTTTATAAGAACTGGAATCTATACTAACAAACAGCTTATACCAAAAATACTATTCACAATTTCTGATAAAGAAAATTGCAAGCTGGGTTCTGTCCCTAAAGCCAAGTTTCTCCAGCAAGCCCGTGACATAATTTCTAGTTGTACCTTCACTTATGTTAAGGCTTTCAGCAATTTCCCTATTTGATAGACCCTCTCCTACCAATTTTAATATCTCAAATTCACGTGGCGAAATATTAAGACGTTCGGGAGTAGCCTTTTTACTTTCCTTAAGCATGGAAGAAAGAGTATTGGCTACTTCTCGCTCTAAAACAATATTACCTTTACCAACAGTCCGTAGGCTTTCGATTATACTGTCTGCCGGTTGATTTTTAAGGATGTATCCTTCCGCTCCGCTTTTTAAGGCTTCTTTTATATACTCATCATCTTTAAAGGTTGTAAGAATCACAATTTTGATTTCCCGGAATTGACTTTTAATTAGCTTGGTACCTAAAACTCCATCCATTACAGGCATCCTGATATCCATTAGAACAAGCTCCGGTTTTTCTTTACGGCACATTTCCAATGCTTCATGCCCGTTACTTGCTGTGCCTACAACTTGGAAATCATCTTCAATCTCCAAGAGTATCTTCAATCCTTCTCTGATTAAAGCATCATCATCTACAATAAGAACTTTCAAACTACATCACACCCTTCCTGATTAGCCATCGGTAAAAGGCATACTATCAAGAAGCCATTATTCGAACTAATAGAAATAGTCCCCCCTAAATTCAGGACTCTTTCCCGCATCCCGCTTATACCTAACCCTTCCTTTAATTCAACATAGCCTACCCCGTTGTCTTTAATATATAACCTTGTATATTTTTCATTGATATCAATTGTGATATCAACCTTAGTTGCCTTAGAGTGCTTGGCGGCGTTGGTAAGAGCCTCTTTAACAATCAATCCTAGG
This sequence comes from Desulfosporosinus youngiae DSM 17734, assembly GCF_000244895.1. Lineage (NCBI taxonomy): Bacteria > Bacillati > Bacillota > Clostridia > Eubacteriales > Desulfitobacteriaceae > Desulfosporosinus > Desulfosporosinus youngiae. The sequence goes on along the minus strand of NZ_CM001441.1, from coordinate 1,357,583 downwards.
ATCTCTAATTGACTTGAAGCAAGAAGACCAAAATCCCCATAAAACTTAAGCTCAATTGGGCAAAAACCAAAGTTATTAATAACGCTTTTTATATATTCTACCCCCAGAGTCTCTTGGGGTTTTATATTGTGAACAGTATTTCGCAGCAAAGTCAAAGCATCAGAAAGGTTTTCGATGGATTTTTTCAGGACTTCTTTAGATTTTTTCTCATTTCGGTCAAAGAGCTTATCAGCCGCCTGTAATTGGATAAGAATACCGGCGATACCATGACCAACATTGTCGTGGATTTCCCTGGCGATCCTATTTCTTTCACTGACCTCGGTAAGATGGGCAATATCTTTTGCCGAATTGAGCAGTTTAACTTTTGTCAGCTCAAGCTCGTACCTTAATCGTCTTTCCTCGTCAAACTTATTCTTATAGTCTGATTCCTTAGCTTTTGCTTTTTCCATTACCAAGGCCAGGATTCCGCATAGACTCATGATCAAAATCAATGAGGGAAATTCTGATTCCGGGGTGAAATATAGGCCCATAATGGCCACCGGAAAGACACCAAGATATCTCTTTTGATATATGAAATCAAATATAGGAATACAGAGCAGGAAAGTAAAATTTCTGTCCAGCCAGATAGCTATACAGATCAGGATAAACGAAGCTAGCGTGGCATAGACAGTATCATAAAATCTTTCTTTAAATACATTAACACCTATCATGAGAATAAAAACCAGCACTGCCCTGTCCGGCACATCACCTTGTATAGCGAATAAAACAATTATGTAGATAAGAAAAAGAAGTTTGATTATATGTTTCACGGCCACCTCATCTAATTTAGGGTAATACAAACCCAAACTACTTATCACCTTACATTCCACGTCTTTCCCAAATATTCCTCCCTTTGGAGAATATTAGCGAACTCTTAGAATTTAGACAACATTCCGTTTTAAAGTTTCCACTGGATATTCAGTGCCCCGCCATGTAACGCTACCGGTTTTTAAGGTTTTAAACAATGCGATACAGGAATCATAAATGCTAATTAATCCTTCCAACGGATGGAAGAAAGCATGCCAAGCGGGATTAGAAGAGTATTTCGAAAAAACTCCGTACATGGCAAAGATTACAAGCACAACCCAAAGACAACTTAGTCTTGTGAAGAGATTTCCCGTAAACAAGCCGACGAATGGAAATATATTCATAATAAAACCAAAAGGATATGATAATATTGCTAAGAATGGCCGGTATTCAGTCATAGAAAGACAAGTTTTTTCAAATCACTTTATGACCTGTCTAAGATTTTGATACCATTCAATTTGGAACAAGAATATATTTTAAGTTATTAATGTTCAGAAGGAGTTACGGCCTGAGCAACATAAGCTGTGGTTAATACAGTGAAAACGTAAGCCTGAATAGCACCAATAAAAATGCTAAAGGCCAGCCAAATTACCTGAGGTAATATCCCGGGTAAAACGCTGATTCCCGGTAACATCCAAATAACTTTCACGAGAATTTCACCGGCAAAGATATTTCCAAATAGACGAAAGGCCAGCGTTAACGGCTTGGCAAGCATGTCGATCAGGTGAATAATAAAGAACGGCTTGTAAGGTTCAAAAAAATGATGGAAATAATGCATTCCTTTTGTCTTTACACCTAAAACAAGTACCAAAGTGATGGTTAGTAAGGCAAGTGCCGCAGTAACATTGATATCCGAAGTGGGTGCAGCTGAAAAATACTCCTTGGCCTCAAAAATCTTGTTTAATTGAGCAAAGTCGATGTGAAAATATTCAAAAAGGCCAAACGTTAAGTTCGGGATCACACTTACCATATTGGAAAAGAAAACAAACATGATCAACGTTAGTAAATAACTTAGAATCGGACGTCCTTGTTCATAATTCATATTATCTGAGACAATTTTTTTAACAAAATCCACAAGCCATTCCAAAACGTTCTGCATTTTACCCGGCTTACCACTGGTTAGATGACGAACCCCCAGCCGGCAAAATATATAGACAGAGGCCATCACAAGCCAAGTATTGATTAAGGTTCTTGCATGAAAGGACATAAATCCTAAATGCCAAATAACTGCTTCTTCGTTCACTTTTTTTACCCCTCTCCCCATTAATTAGAGTCTTTCTTTGAAGTTCTCTCTTATATCATAAAATATCTCGTCTGCATATTTCTCAACATTCCCTTTCAAATAAGCCCGAACCCATTTTGGATGCTTGAATAACATCCACTTTCCAACCATATCCACTTTTCTTGACGAAACCACCATCTTTGCTTTCGTTATTGTTCCATACTTTTTACCACATTTTAAGCCCCATTTTCTTAGACGAAAAGCAAATTCAGCATACGCTGGTCCTCGTTAAAGCCATTAATTGATTCAAAATCTCTCTTATAACACCAGAAAATTCCGCAGGACGAGCATCTAAACTTTATTAGTAATGGAATCAAGATAAGTACCACAAAAAATGTTGCCAGTGTCGTTGAAAATTTTGCACATATCGATGATGAAGGTCTCTTATCAAACTTCCACATAACCCCCCCGCCAATATACTTCCCTGTCTGCAGTTTTTCTTCGATCTCAGTCAGCATGTTATCTGTCATCCGGCTGTCAGCATCGATGGTCGCGATGATCTCTCCCCGGGCAACTTTTGCACCGGCATTCCTGATAATAGACATATTCTTTCTGTCTTCCTTGATAATAACGCAATCGTAGGATCTGGCTATCTCTTCGGTTCGATCTGTACAGCGGTTCAAGACTACGATGACCTCCACCTGATCAGGATAAGGGGTTGACGCAGCTACGATAGAATCCAGGCATCTTTCTATGAATTTTTCTTCATTATAGGCAGGTATAATAATTAAAAACTTTACATTTTTTACCTTTCATTCTTTATCAGTTCCTAAACTGTGGTTGTTTTTTATCAAATGAAATTTTCCTTTGCCATTTCAATTCCTTTCAGAAAGTCAATTATTCGGTTGTTTACAAAATCGGGATTTTCAATATTCATCGCATGGCTTCCGGCGGCCATAAACTCTAATTGATTATTAGGAATCATTTTAACAGCTCGGTCAATGTCTTTCTGCTTGTTGAAAGTAGGATCACTTCCACTTACAAATAACAATGTCGGGGCTGAAATTTGTTTCAGTTTTTTACTAGAAAACTTTGAAGGCCAAGAGTATTTAGCACGGCAATTCATACTTGTAATAAGAATTTCATCTAAAAGTTCGCAAACTAATGGGTTATTGCCCAGAGACCAGCGCAGAAATTTTACTTTTTCTGAATCCGTTGGATGAAATCCCATCATTAAAATAGTTTTTAATATAAACCCTAGGAGAGAGGATATTCCTACAGGAGCTAGAAGCACGATTCCCTTAACTCTTTCTGGAGCATATATAGAGAGGTTTATTGTTATCCAACCTCCCCTTGATTCTCCAATAACAAAAGTCTGGTTAATACCAAGTTCATTAAATACATCTCCAAGCCACTCGCTATAATTCCGACCATTTTTTGGGTATATATTTAGGTCGTCTAATTCGCTCTTACCTAAATCACCTATCGTATCAATCGCATACGTTCGATAATCGCGACTTAGAGCAAGAATGTTCGGCAGCCACATTGTGGCAGTACCGCCTTGTCCGTGAAGTAACACAATGGGAGGCCCTTCTTTAGGACCACTAGCAATGATATGTGTTCTCCCGTATCTCGTTGGTACATCGAGAGACTCGTATGGTACAGGCCACTGGGAAAGGTGTTTATTATAAATGGACATTATCTTTGCTTTGTTTTTCGGATTAACGTAAATTGATGATATTTTAGCCAAAATAACCCCTCCAATCGATGCAATTGGAATCTGGATTTCAGTCCCGCTAAATCAAAGAACCAGTTACTATTTGATATCTTCTTTTCGCCACGTCCCTAAGAAAAAGAACACCATCGCAAATAAAAGCGCTATCAATATATCCCCGCTTATCGCCAATAAACCCTGTTCCTGTAAGACTTTGCTAACCGCATCCATAACCCAATAAACGGGTGTAAACTTACCAATCGTTCTTATTAGATTTGTCGTCAAGTCGTGTTCCCAAAGGCAGCCACCTAACAAGGCCAGGATAAAGGTGCTAAATAGACCCAGAAAAGAAGCTTGGATAATACTTTTGGAAATCGAACTTACGACAACTCCGATGGAAACAGCTAAAACCGAAGCTGTAAAGAGAAGCAAAAACATTAGCAAGCCGGAACTTCCCATATAGATTCCCATTAAAACCTTCAGTACCATAAATCCCAAAATTACCTGGATCATTGAAACAAGTAAAAAACTTAAAATGTTCTGGAACATGTAATTTCTTAACGATACCGGAGCAGTAATCGTTCTGTAAAAAGTCTTATTTTCTTTGTCAGTTAGGATCAGCATAATGAACATTACCGAGGTCATAAGGATAATTTCAATAAATGTTCCAAGTAAGTAATAGGATTTTTGCCTTTCAATTTTAGCAAAGACTTTGTATTCCGATTGGAGATACGCAGCACTATTATTCTGCAGACCTTCATAAAATCTTTGTTCGTCGCCAACCGTTGCTACAGCAATTCTCTTGGCAGAACTAATATAACTTTGGACATAATTTTGGACAGGCAGGGATTGAATTGAGTCCTTGAGATAATAACCCTTAGCCTCTACGTCTTCACCCTTAAGCAATCTCGCCGTAAAACCCTTATCAAAAGCGATTACGTAGTCAACCTTGGAATTGAATATTTCGTTGTTTATTTGGTCTTGAGTTATATCCACTATCTTAGTTTGTAAAGCAAGGTTTCTTTTAAGCAATGTCGTAAATTCTGTTTTATCTTGATCTGCAATGCCGATAATTAGGGTTTGACCCCTATCAAATATGGACGGACTAATAAGCAATAACGCAATTGCAGGTAAAAGTACGATAACAAAAACCCGGAGCTTTCTTTTGAATATCCTCCTTAGATTACCAATCAAAATTGTCATACTGCTTTCCTCCTGCCCATCAGAAGTGTCATTGGGGTTAAAACTGCCGCAAGTATGGCCAGCGAAATTAATGACCCATGTATCCTGGAAGCTGGACCGTCAAATATCGTATCCGTAATAATTATATAGATGTGATTTTGCGGGCTAAGGAAGAGAATCCCTTTCAAGAATCCTTGAGCAGTACCAAGTGCCTGTACAAACGCCGCTGCTGTAAGGAAGCAAACAGAACATACGGTAACTAAGGCACCCAAGCCTGTTTTTTTCGTCAAATAACCGGCAATCATACCCAAAGCCGTCATAATAACCGTAAACAGCAAAAATGCCATAATGAAGGTTAAGATATTCCCCTTCATGAACGCCCCCCATACATAGTAAAAAAAGGCAATTAACAATCCATAACTGGGGCAAAGAGTTAGAAAGTTACTTAAAAATTGTCCGCTGACATAGGATAAGCTGTTGATCGGCGAGATTTTAAATCTGATCAGGGTATTCTTTTTAATACTGTTGACGACGGAAAAGCAACCTAATAAAGCTCCAAAAGAGATCATCTCCAATAACCCAAGAAGGGAAAATTTGTCCGCATCTTTTAACATTTTCCCAGTCGGCGAAACGGCAATTTGCTTGATGCCACTGGAGACTCCCGCTATTTTACTATTCCCTCCGCTTTGATGAAATGCCGTAGAAGCGTTGACCGAATTGATAAAGCTTTCAACTATCAAACGAGTTGGCGAATTTTCTCTATTGCTCACTATCTCGATAATTGTTTTTTGGCCCCCCTTTGGGCTTGGGGAAGAATTATTTTCCAGATAAATTAAGGCTTCTATTTTTCCACTTGTCACCAGCCGATTCCCTTCAGCCAAAGAATTTACCCTCTGGACTTCGAAAGAAGTCAAGATTTCCTTGGTATGGAGAAACTGATCAAGCTCTGCGGCGACTGAGCTACTATCATCGTTAAAATAAGCGATCTTAGCCTTTTCAAACTTTAGACCTTCATTCCTATTAGTCATGAGATTCGCATCCATTATGCACGTCAGCAAAGGTACTATTACAAGCAAAAGCAATAATTTCCAATTTCTAATATTTCTAAGTAGTGTATAGTAGGTAATTTGGAAAATACTCACTCATTTCACCCCCTTAATCCCTTAATGACCTGCCTGTTAAGGTCAAGAACACTGTTTCCAGGCTGGGCTGTTCTACATTGAGTGCTATAATTTCACTGCTTTCGGTTACATAGTCAATGATTCTGTGAAGATTCTTGCTGTTCTTCTGGGAAACAACTGTTAACTCATTGCCATTGACGCAGGCCTCTTTCACTCCTGAAAGCTTTTTAATATTGTCCACTAAGGTATAGTTCAGAGCGGAAAGCACTATGACTACCCTTTGATCACTTGTCATCAGGGCCTTAAGTTCATCTTTGGTTCCTTTAGCGATAACCCGCCCCTGGTCCATGATGACGACTCTCTTACAGATCTCTTCTACCTCCTCCATATAATGGGAGATATAAATGATGGTGGCGCCCATTTTGTTTAGATGTTTAACTGATTGGAGGATGTGTTTTCTGGACTGGGGATCTATTCCTACAGTCGGTTCATCCATAATGATCAGCTTAGGATGATGGACAATGGCGCAGGCAATATTAAGCCTTCTTTTCATCCCATTGGAATACTTTCTAGGGTACTCTTTCTTCTTCTCCAGCAGACCGGTCAACTTCAGGGCTTCCTCCACCCGTTCCTTAAGGAGTGATCCTTTTAAACCGTAGAGCCTTCCAAAATAGCAAAGGTTTTCATGGGCGGTGAGGTCTTCAAATATGGCCAAATCCTGAGGTACAACACCCAAATCCCTCTTGATATCCAACTCATGATCCTTAAAATTCTTGCCAAAAATTTTTATTTCACCGCTGTCCAACCTTGTCATCCCAATTAAAGCATTTATGGCAGTGGTTTTACCCGCCCCGTTTGGACCTAAGAGGCCAAAAATCTCACACTCTTCAATGGTAAAGCTGACATTGTCAACAGCTAGCAAATCTTTGTAGCGTTTAACCAGATTTTTCACTTCAACTAACATTGCTAACCCTCCTCGTCTTCTGTATAGAATTCTGATGAACCCATGTTTATGATAAAACAAGACGGAATAAGATGGTAGTGAGCAGAAGCATGACTAGATATGACATATGTCATAATGAAAGCAAGTAGACAAATCCAAGATATCCCGCCAAATTCATGAAAACGGAATTTGGATTAAACAGAAACAAAAACTCAAAAGCGCAAATTTAGCGACTTAAGTCAATCTTCTTAATTGAGTATTTCTGCTTCACTATACAAGTCCTTTGCTAAATTTCTGTGCTTATAGATATACTAATAGCATGTCATGTTTAATAGCCAACAAAATGGAGGTTACTATGGTACATGCTAGCGAACATACCAACAAACTGATTAACGAAAAAAGCCCGTATCTTCTGCAACATGCCTATAATCCAGTAGACTGGTATCCATGGAATGAAGAAGCTTTCGAAATAGCCAAGGAGAAAAATAAACCAGTCTTTCTAAGTATTGGCTATTCCACCTGTCATTGGTGGCAAACTGCTTACTATAACCAGTTCGGGGAAAAACGGGTTCAGCGATTATACGCTGAACCCGTTCGTTATCCATTCTATAGATTTCTTAATAATTTCAATTCCATTTTCACTTTACCCCCAGGAAGCAACGAAGCATTAGAAGATGATTAATATCGATTTGTCACATTATATCACTTATGCTTATTTGTTAATAAATCTCTAGCTGCTCTTCAATGTCTTTAGTGATGACAGCCTCTCCTCCGAATAGGGTTGCTCCGGTCATTTTCAGGGTCTTCAAATAATTGATTTGATTATCTGACAAGCTTCCATCGACTAAAAGAATAGGTGCCTTTAAATTAGCAGCATAAACGCTTCCTGCCAGAGCATCCGGGAAGTTGCTGCCCGTTGCTATACAGACATTCTGTCCACCTAAATTAAAGTATTGTGCTACAGCCAGTGATGTTTCATATCGATCAGCACCGCCGATTCTAATGATATTCGCTGGATCTAGAGACGTAATCTGAGCAACATCGCTTTCTACTGCTGCGCTAACAACTCCTTCAAGACCGATGATATATACTTTTGTGGGCATTATTGTGGCTATCTTTCGCTTGACTTCCTCACTGATTCGATCTTTTTGAACTAACAGAATTGGAACCTGCATAATACCTGCTGCGCTGCTTATGGACAAGGCATCCGGATAGTTTTCTCCACTGACCAGCACAAGGGGGGTTCCTGTCTTAACTTCTAAACTATCAGCAATTTTTACTGATGTTTCATATTGATCTGTTCCTCCTAATCTGGTTATGTTTTTGCATCCAATGGCCGTTATTTTTGCTTCCATTGCGCTGCTGACGACTGCTGTGCCTCCAAGAATATTGACTGTCCCTGCCGAATCCAGGTTTTTCTTAAGGTAATCTAATACTTTTTCCTGGTCTGTTTCTGTGCTGCCAACCAGCAGGATCGGAGCCTTCATTTTATAGGCAAGTACACTTCCAGCTAAAGCATCGGGATAGTTTTCCGCTGTTGCCAATACGACGTTGGAAACCTTTCCTTCATAACTTGCTTTGGCAATTTCCAGGGCCGTATCGACTCTGTTTACTCCTGCGAGTCTTTTTACGCCTGTTTTTTTCATGAAAACAGCCTTTATTTCGTGTTTTTCGTTATCTGTAAAGGTATATGTCGAAGTTGCGCCAACGCTCTTGCCATCCACCAGTACATCGAAAATTATATAGCCCTCCTCGGGGGTAATGGTAGCGGTCTTTTGATCGCTGCTGACTGTAACCTTTCCACCTGTATTGCTGTCAGTTGTAATGGTCGGTGCAGTGCTTGAGCCGCCACCTTTACCGCCGCCACCTTTGCTTGGTGTTGAAGCCGCTGTGTAGCCAATGGCATAGGTGGAGAATTTTTTGGTGTGGAGCTTTATCGACTTACCGTCAGCGCTTAACTCAATATACTCACCATCGGTATTTGTTTCAGTGATGGTTTGAACCTCTGTACCATGATAACGATAAACTACATAATTGCTCTTGCCTTGCAGCTCAGCAGGAAGGGGTATGTCAATGATTAAGGCATCATCTAGCTCCCTTATTGGAATCGGCTGTTCTGCTGTACCACCGGGAATCGGTGTTACAATTTTGCTTAAGCTTAAATTCAGAAAAATCCCGATTTCTTTTCCGCTTCCTGCTGCAGCTATAATGCTCTGCGCATTTTCAGCGGAATTGTCGCCACTTTCAACCCTTTGCTCAACGATTAGCCTAATCTCAACCGTTCCGCCGGCATCGATAACATTGCTATCATCCTGAGTAAATTGATTGCTAGTAAAGAAGTCATTGAGTTTATCCACAATTATATCTGGAGTACCGGACTTAACCTCTACGACACTATTTTTATTACCCTTTGGCAATGTAACCGATCCGGTTGTAGTATTACCTGAAACTGTGATGGTTAAGGTTATTGTTTGGTCGGTGCCTTTGCTGATTACCAAGTTATAGATGCCGCTTGGAATTCCGCTGATGGTGAAAACGCCGTTAGCGTCGGTGGTTGCTTGGACAACTTCTCGACTACCTGCCATAAGCTTCACTGTGGCACTGTTTACATTGGCGTCATCTTCATTCTTGACATTACCGGTGACTTCGTAGGTGATTTGCTCCCACTTGGCGTGAAGGGTTATATTTTCCGCACCCATTGTGTTTGAAAGATACGAGGTTGCAAAGCCGCTGTCCCTATACCAGCCGGCAAAGTTAAATTCTGGTTTTGTGGGGGTTGGGAGAATTATAGCCGTGCCGTAAGTTCCGCTAATGGCCGCAACATTACTTCCACCGTTTGAGTTAAATCTTATCGTGTAGGTTTGCGTTGGTATTAAAACACCTACTGCTGTGATTGATAACTCCCCTGTCACATTGTAAACCGTTAAAGTTCCTGTTGTTGCTGATGTCTTTATATAGATGTAATCAACACCGGGCACAAGGGTCATTCCGCCCATTGTAATGGTTATGCTGCTGGGCAAGGTGTAACCACTGGCTGCGCTTAGGGTTGTGGTGTAGTTTTGGTATTGTGTTGCGCTTGTGTTGTTTAGGGTAATGTTACTTAATGAACTGCCACTTGCTGAAACATCGTAGGTAGGTGCTGGTGCCGCAAGTACAATCACCGTTTTAATACTGCTGGTGTTGGTTGAGGTTTTTGCTTCGCCCCCGACGGTCGCTGTATTGGTAACTACTACAAAGTAATAGGTTGTGCCAACGATGTCGGTGGGTGGTGTGTAGCTTGAACTTGTTTGACCGCTTATGGGAGTACCGCCGGTTGTTGAATTTTTTGTGCTTTGGTACCACTGGTAGGTAAGGGCACCACTATCGGTTACTCCTGCTGTTACTGTAAGCGGTGTTAGAGCAGCATTTATAGTAACTGCTTCAATTCCTCTTACATTGCTGGCACTAAATACTGGGGTTTGCGCGGTCGTTATGGTTGGCGGGTTTACAGTTATATTCCCGCTGCCACCCGTTACATCACCATCGTTAACTGTCACATTGCCACTGCCGCTACCGAGGGTTTCGCTTCCTTTGGTTACGGTAATTGTATAGGTCCCATCAGGTACACCGGAAATGCTGTAATTACCGTCCGCATCCGTTGTGCCTGTGTAAGTCTTGCTGCTGTCGTTTGCATCCGTCAAGGTTACTGTTGCTCCGGATACTGGGCTGTTGTTCGTGTCCTTGATTGTGCCGCTTACGGTGTGGGTCGAGATGGTCGGTGGGGTGACGGTTATATCTGCGCTTTCATCCGTTACATCGTCGCCTTCAACTGCAATACTGCCGTTACCCAGGGTTTCGCTTCCTTTGGTTACGGTAACTGTATAGTCTCCATCAGGTACACTGGGAATGCTGTAATTACCGTCCGCATCCGTTGTGCCTGTGTAAGTCTTGCTGCTGTCGTTTGTGTCCGTCAAGGTTACTGTTGCACCGGATACCGGGGTGCCGTCAGTGTCCGTGATTGTGCCGCTCACGGTGTGGGTCGAGATGGTCGGTGGGGTGACGGTTATATCTGCGCTTTCATCCGTTACATCGTCGCCTTCAACTGCAATACTGCCGTTACCCAGGGTTTCGCTTCCTTTGGTTACGGTAACTGTATAGTCTCCATCAGGTACACTGGGAATGCTGTAATTACCGTCCGCATCCGTTGTGCCTGTGTAAGTCTTGCTGCTGTCGTTTGTGTCCGTCAAGGTTACTGTTGCACCGGATACCGGGGTGCCGTCAGTGTCCGTGATTGTGCCGCTTACGGTGTGGGTCGAGATGGTCGGTGGGGTGACGGTTATATCTGCGCTTTCATCCGTTACATCGTCGCCTTCAACTGCAATACTGCCGTTACCCAGGGTTTCGCTTCCTTTGGTTACGGTAACTGTATAGTCTCCATCAGGTACACCGGGAATGCTGTAATTACCGTCCGCATCCGTTGTGCCTGTGTAAGTCTTGCTGCTGTCGTTTGTGTCCGTCAAGGTTACTGTTGCACCGGATACCGGGGTGCCGTCAGTGTCCGTGATTGTGCCGCTTACGGTGTGGGTATTTGGTACGTTGGCTGTCCACTGCGCTGTAAAGGTTACATCGTTTGCTGGCATGGTATACGTTGTATCCGCATCATAAGTCGTCGTGCCATCACTCCAGCCTGCAAAGGTATAACCAGTTTTTGCAAATGTATTGGCTGGCAATGAGAATGTACCATATGCTCCTGTTGCTGCTTGGATCGGTGCCACACCTGTTGCGCCTGCTCCACCTATGAAGGTTACGGTGTAAGTATCAGGTGCGTCGGCTGTCCACTGTGCTGTAAAGGTTACATCGTTTGCTGGCATAGTATATGTTGCACCCGCATCATAAGTCGTCGTGCCATCATTCCAGCCGGCAAAGGTGTAGCCGGCTTTTGTGAATGGGTTAGTTGGCAATACCACTATACTGGCTGCTGTTGTTACTGTTTTGGTCGGTGCCACACCTATTGCGCCTGCACCACCTATGAAGGTTACGGTGTAAGTATTAGGTGCATCGGCTGTCCACTGTGCTGTAAAGGTTATATCGTTGGCTGGCATCGTATATGTTGCACCCACATCATAAGTCGTCGTGCCATCACTCCAGCCTGCAAAGGTGTAGCCGGCTTTTTCAAATGTATTGGCTGGCAATGCGAATGTTCCATTTGCTCCTGTTGCTGCTTGGATCGGTGCCACACCTGTTGCGCCTGCACCACCTATAAAGGTTATGGTGTAAGTATCAGGTGCGTTGGCTGTCCACTGCGCTGTAAAGGTTACATTCTCTGCTGGCATGGTATACGTTGTACCCGCATTGTACGTCGTCGAACCATCACTCCAACCGGCAAAGGTATAGCCGGTTTTTGCAAATGGGTTGGCTGGCAATGCGAATGTTCCATTTGCTCCTGTTGCAACTTGGGTCGGTGCTGTACCTGTTGCGCCTGTACCACCGATGAAGGTTACGGTGTAAGTATTAGGTGCATCGGCTGTCCACTGTGCTGTAAAGGTTACATCGTTTGCTGGCATAGTATATGTTGCACCCGCATCATAAGTCGTCGTGCCATCATTCCAGCCTGCAAAGGTGTAGCCGGTTTTTGTGAATGTATTGGCTGGCAATGCGAATGTTCCATTTGCTCCTGTTGCTGCTTGGGTCGGTGCTGTGCCTGTTGCGCCTGTACCACCTACGAAGGTTACGGTGTAAGTATTAGGTGCATCGGCTGTCCACTGTGCTGTAAAGGTTACATCGTTTGCTGGCATAGTATACGTTGTACCCGCATCATAAGTCGTCATGCCATCATTCCAGCCCGCAAAGGTGTAGCCGGTTTTTGTGAATGTATTGGCTGGCAATGCGAATGTTCCATTTGCTCCTGTTGCTGCTTGGGTCGGTGCTGTGCCTGTTGCGCCTGTACCACCTACGAAGGTTACGGTGTAAGTATTAGGTGCATCGGCTGTCCACTGTGCTGTAAAGGTTACATCGTTTGCTGGCATAGTATACGTTGTACCCGCATCATAAGTCGTCATGCCATCATTCCAGCCCGCAAAGGTGTAGCCGGTTTTTGTGAATGTATTGGCTGGCAATGCGAATGTTCCATTTGCTCCTGTTGCTGCTTGGATCGGTGCCACACCTGTTGCGCCTGCACCGCCTGTAAAGGTTACGGTATACGTGGTTGCTGCGTTTTCTGTCCACTGCGCTGTAATGGTTACCTCATTTGCGGGCATCGTAAAGATTGTGCTTGTAAGGGTAGCGTTTGCAAATGTACCGCCATTTGAAGTTGTCCAGCCGCTAAAGGTGTAGCCCGCTTTCGTTCCGGCGTCGATAGCAACCTCTGCACCGGCGATGTAATTTCCTCCTGTTATGCCGCTATTACCACCGTCCATGTTTACGGTTAAGGTGTAGGTACTTGGTGCTGTAAAGACGAAGGTGGTAGGTGCTCCGGCAGTATGGGTTGCTGTTTCTGCCACTCTAACCTGTAAAGCCACTGTTCCTGTCAGATCAGGGAGGTTTGGTGATTCTGCATTATACGCTGTCCAGGTTGTCCCATCCGTTGAGAATTCCATGGCTGCAGTCATATCTGTCATTGTGTTTGCGGCATCATCGCTTGTAACACCGACTAAATCTGGTCCGTCTGCTTTGGCTACAGCTATTGTATACGTTATTGTCTTGCCACCGACTGTCACTGTCAGTGTCTGAGTAGCAGCCACCGCCGTGCTATCAAAACCGCTTACGTTTGCGTGTGTTATAGTTTCTTCTTTTGTACTGTTGTCACTGTATGTTCCCGTTACTACCATGCCAGTGATGTCAAGCTCATCGCCAACATAGTATGCTGTCTTCGAAGCTGGGGTGGTAATCGCTATACTGATTAAAGTTGGTGCCGTCGTTGGAAACACCGCAGTTACTACTCCAGCATTCCCAGCATTCGTTGCCGCTGCGCCTGCTACTGTAAAGGAGTTTGCAGCTACTCCGTCCAATGTAAATCCTTCTTTTGCTGTTAACACGATGTTGGCTGTGTAAACTGTGCTTGCTTCAAACTGGTTATGGTCTGGTGACCAGGTTACTGTTCCTAAGTATTGTTCTGTATCAATTCCTGTTGTTACTGGAGCTACACCTAATACCGGCGCTACTACTCCTGGTATATCTAGCAATGTGATAGTTTCTGCTGCTGTCGCTGGGAATACCGCAATTACTACCCCTGAATTAGCAACATTCGTTGCCGTTGCGCCTGCTACTGTAAAGAAGTTTTCAGCTACTCCGTTTAGTGTAAACCCGGCTTTTGGCGTTAGGGTAATTGTCGCTGTGTAGGTTGTGCCGCCCTGGAACAAAACATGGTCTGGTGACCAGTCTACTGTTCCTGTGTATTGTGCTGTTTCTGTTATTGTTGTTACTGGTTCTGCTCCTGTTACGGGTACTGTTACGCCTAGGATGGCTGCAATATCTTCGGTCTTGATCCAATCAGATTGTGATGATACTTTTACCGGAGTGATTTGGCTGTATAAATAGCCACTTCCCCCATCTCCAAGCTGTCCATCGCTTCCGCCTCCCCAGGCGTAGACTTGGTCATCTTTAAGGGCTAAGGAATGAAACCCACCTGCTGCGATTGCAATGACACCTGTATTGCCCATTGCTCCTGCAGATACTTCTACCGGAGTGGCTTGATTTTCATATGATCCATTTCCCAGCCGTCCACCACTTCCCTCACCCCAGATGTAGACCCGGCCATCTTTAAGGGCTAAGGAATGCTCTCTAACTGCTGCGATTGCCGTGACATTTTCATTAGTGCCCATTGCTCCGCCAGATACTTTTACCGGCCTATTAGTGGAGTCATGACCTGATGATCCATTTCCAAGCAGTCCACTACCAAAATAACCCCAGGCGTAGACCTGGCCATCCTTAAGGGCTAAGGAATGATTAGCTCCTGCCGCGATTGCCGTGACATTCTCATTAGTGCCCATTGCTCCGGCAAATACTTTTCCCGGGGTGCTTATAATAGAGTAATCAGTTCCAACCTTTCCAAAACCGTTATAACCCCAGGCGTAGACTTGGCCATCTTTAATGGCTAATGAATGCTCATCACCTGCCGCGATTGTTGTGACACCTGTATTAGTGAAATCTGAATATTCTCCATCGGATACTTTTACCGGAGTGGTTTGACCTGTAGATGAAGTTACTGCATTTCCAAGCAGTCCATTCAATTGAGCGCCCCAGGCGTAGACCTGACCATCTTTAAGGGCTAATGAGTGTTTACTACCTGCTGAGATTGCCATGACACCTTCATTAGTGAAGTCTTGACCTGTTCCTACTCCGTCAGATACTTTTACCGGAGTGGTTTGCTCTGTAGGTGAATCTACTTCATTTCCAAGCCGTCCATCCGATTGAGCACCCCAGGCGTAGACCTGACCATCTTTAAGGGCTAATGAATGCTCCTTACCTGCTGAGATTGCCGTGACACCTCTATTACCCATTGCTCCGTCAGATACTTTTACTGGAGTGGTTTGTAAAGTAATACTTCCATTTCCAAGCTGTCCTCTACTTCCACTACCCCAGGCATAGACAACGCCTGTGTTGGTAAGTGCCAGGCTATGCGAATTACCTGCTGCTATCTGTACAATGTAAACACCTTCGCCTAAAGAACTTTCCCACGACGGCAATGTCACGGTACTGCTCAAAACATCGGCTAATTCCACGGCGCTAAAGGCGATTTGTGCGTCCGTTATCTGATCCAGGTTGACGGATCTCAGGTTTGTAAAGGCCACCACGCCGTTTGCTGCCGCTATCTTTGTGGTGCCTGTCAGCGTCCAGTCGCCTGAGTCTTTCTTTGAGGCTGTAACCTCGGTAGTGGTGTCATTGGTACAAATATTGCCATAGGCATCCTGCAAGGTTAGTGCCGGTTGCTTGGCAAACCGCCCTCCATTTGTCTCGGGGGCAAGTATATCTGTGGTCAGGGTCATGGTGCTCGCAGTTGCCGGCACTGGAACGATAGTTAATGTAGTCTCCAGCACTGCCACACCGGCTATGCTAAAGGCGATGGTCTGGCTACCCGCCTTGTTTAAGGACAAATTAACTGTGGCCACGCCCCCGCTAAATGCTACGCTGATGGTTTGGCCTGCTCCTGCTGCCTCGGCTGTGAGGGTTGTCCCGTTAAAGCTGCCGTAGCTGCCGTTGGGCGCAGCTAATACGCCGGAGATGATCACGTCTTTTGCTCCGCTGAAGTTTGTGTCGGTATTACCGGCACCGTTGTTAACTGTTAGGGTTATTGCGTTGTTTGCCCCGGCCACGGGAGCCGTTGCATCTGCCTGGGCTGCAGCCGCCTGGGCAGATGCAGCTGCTAATGTCACAGTACGGCTCACAACTTCGATTAGACCGGGAGCGTCAAAGGCTACTTGTGCGTCAGTTATCTGATCTATGTTAGTGGCTCCCAAGTCTGTATAGGCTACAACGCCGTTTGCTGCCGTTTTTGTTGTGGTGCCTGTCAGGGTCCAGTCTCCTTCGCCCTTCTTCGAGGCTGTAACCTGGGTAATGCTGTCATTGGTACAATTATTGCCATAGGCATCCTGTAAGGTTATTGTCGGTTGCTGTGCAAACTGCTCGCCGTATTCCGCGGGGGCAATTACATCTGTGCTCAGAGTCATGGTGCTGGCTGCTGCCGGGTCTGGAACGATAGTTAATGTATTGGTCGCCGGAACTGCCACACTGGCAATGCTAAAGGCGACGATCTGGCTTTCGGCCTTGTTTAGGGACAAATTAACTGTGGCCACGCCATCGATAAATGTTACGCTGATGGACTGGCCTGCTCCTGCGGCCTCGGTTGTGAGGGTTGTCCCGTTAAAGCTGCCGTAGCTATCGTTGGGCGCAACTAATACGCCGGAGATGGTCACGCCTTTTGCTCCGCTGAAGTTAGTGTCGCTAGCACCGGCACCGTCTTTAACCGTCAGGGTGATTACGTTGTTTTCCCCGGCCACGGGGTTAGTTGTAGTTAACTCGGCTGTAGCCGTCTGGGCAGCGGCAGCTGCTAATGTCACTGTACTGCTCAATACATCGGTTAGCTCCACAGCGCTAAAGGCTATTTGTGCGTCAATTATCTCATCTGAATTGGTGGCTCCCAAGTCTGTAAAGACCACCACGCCGTTTACTGCCGTTTTCGTTGTTGTTCCTGTCAGGGTCCAGTCTCCTTCATCCTTCTTCGAGGCTGTAACCTGGGTAGTGCTGTCATTGGTACAAATATTGCCATAGATATCCTGCAAGGTTAGTGTCGGTTGCTTGGCAAACTGCCCGCCATTTGTCTCGGGGGCAAGTATAGCTGTGGTCAGAGTCATGGTGCTGGCTGGAGCCGGCACTGGAACGATGGTTAATGTGTTGGTCTCTGGTACTGCCACATCGGATATGCTAAAAGCGATGGTCTGGCTTCCCGCCTTGTTTAAGGACAAATTAACTGTGGCCACGCCGTCGATAAATGTTACGCTGATTGACTGGCCTTCTCCTGCTGCGGCTGTCAGGGCTGTCCCGTTAAAGCTGCCGTAGCTGCCGTTGGGCGCAGCTAATACGCCGGAGATGGTCACGTCTTTTGCTCCGCTGAAGTTAGTGTCGGTAGCACCGGTACTGTCTTTGACCGTCAGTGTGATTGCGTTGTTTGCCCCTGCCACGGGGTTAGTTGTAGTTGCTTGGGCTGTGGCCGTCTGGGCTGCAGGTATTTCTATCTTTAATGGATCACTGACTCTTCCGTCGACATCTTTCACTATTATATAAATATCTTTCGTTCCTGCCGTTAAGTCACTTAGATTAATCGTGTTTTCCCCGGAAAGAGCCTCGCTTCCTGCTCCGCCTGTGTCAACATTGGGGGCTGCTGCTCCTGCTTCCACTATTCTATAGTAATAATTACCGGCTTCGCTGGAAGTAAACTTAACTGTTGCATCTGTATGGGAAGTCCTGTTTACTTCTCCTGCTGCAAGGGCAGGGCCTGTCCGGTTTATGGTTACTGCGTAGTATTTTACTGTTGTGTTATCCTGTGCAGTTACTTTTACATATACTGTTGTATTTGCTGCCGATGCCAGGGCTATTGTGTTTGTTCCCGTTATTTCTGTTGTGAAGCTGCTGTTTGAGTACAGGCTCTTTGTTGCATTTCCTGCTACTACTATATCTGATAGCCCTACACTTGCTTTTGCATTAGCTACATTTACACTCCATGTAATTGGAGCTCCTGCGGTTCCATTTCCTCCTCCAGGCGAGCTGTCTATTTCCATTGCAATACTGGTCAATCCCGCATCACTGCTGCCTGCTCGGTTTATGGTTACTGCGTAATAATTTACTGTTGTGTTGTCCTCTGCAGTTACCTTTACATATACTGTTGTATTTGCTGCCGCTGCTAGGGCTATTGTGTTTGTTCCTGTTATTTCTGTTGTGAAGCTGTTGTTTGAATACAGATTCTTTGTTGCGTTTGCTGCTACTACTATATCTGATAAACCTATACTTGCTATTGCATTAGCTACATTTACACTCCATGTAATTGGAGTTCCTGCTTCGTTTCCATTTCCTCCTGCAGGCGAACTTGTTTGTGCTGCAACACTGGTTAATCCTGCATCACTGCTGCCTGCCCGGTTTATTGTTACTGCGTAATATTTTACTGTTGTGGTATCCTGTGAAGTTACTTTTACATATACTGTTGTATTTGCTGCCGCAGCCAGGGATATTGTGTTTGTTCCTGTTATTTCTGTTGTGAAGAGGTTGTTTGAGTACAGGTTCCTTGTTGCGTTTGCTGCTACTACTATATCTGATAGACCTATACTTGCTTTTGCGTTAGGTACATTTACACTCCATGTAATTGGAGTTCCTGCTTCGTTTCCATTTCCTCCTCCTGGCGAACTTGTTTGTGTTGCAACACTGGTTAATCCCGCATCACTGTTTACCCAAGGTTGAGAAAAAGTTTTAACAGGTGTCCACCTGTCGGTCGAACCATTGTCGCCTAATGCACCTATAAGTCCCTGTCCCCAGGCATACACTGCTCCATCCTTTAGCGCTAATGAGTGTAGTATACCCGCAGAAATAGCTGTTACGCCCGAGTTAACCATTGCTCCATCTGATACTTTAACAGGTATGCTTTGGTTGGCAGTAGAGTTATTGCCTAGCTTTCCAAGCAGTCCATTCCCCCAAGCATACACTACTCCACCTTTTAACGCTAATGAGTGGCTTCCTACAACAGCCGCAATGGCTGTTACGCCCGAGTTAACCATTGCTCCATCTGATACTTTAACAGGTGTGCTTTGGTTAACAGTTGAGCCATTGCCTAGCCTTCCGTCCGATCCGTCTCCCCAGGCATACACCACTCCACCTTTTAGCACTAATGAGTGCGAATTACCCGCAGAAATGGCTGTTACGTTGGAGTTTTCACCCATAGCGCCAGCTGATACTTTAACAGGTGTTGATCCCGCCCCCCCCCAGGCATACACTACTCCACCTTTTAGCACTAATGAGTGCCAATGACCCGAAGAAATGGCTGTTATTACACCCGGGTTTCCTGCCATATCGCCAGCTGGTACAGCAAAAGGTATGTTTTGTCCTCCACCCCAGGCATACACCACTCCGCCTTTTAACGCTAATGAGTGAGTTCCACCAGCAATGGCTGTTACGTCAGAGTTACCCATTGCTCCATGGGCTACTTTAACAGGTATGAGTTGGTTATCAGTTGAGCCAGTGCCTAGCCTTCCGTTTTGTCCGTATCCCCAGGCATACACCACTCCATCTTTTAGCGCAAATGAAGTGTACTCTCCCGCAGAAATGGCTGTTACACCGGAGTTTGTAAATATATCTCCATTATCTGATACTTTAACAGGGCGGTAAGATGCGCTGGTACTACCTCTGCCTAGCTCTCCGTAAGTGCCTTGCCCCCAGGCATACACTACTCCAGTATTGGTCAAAGCCATTGAATGATAGGTTCCCCCTGCTATCTGGACTATTTTTACGCCTTCAGCCAGCACACTTTCCCATGAGAAACCAAAAAGCTCTAGCTCTTCCATGCTCATGGGAACATACTCAGCCGCTCCCAGAATCGTGACCTCTGACACCGGATAACTGGTTCCATGCCCAACAGAAACTAAACGGTCACCCATTATCCGTTTCACAATTTTTTTGCCATCTTCTAGCTGGGCAACTACCATGTCGCCGTCTTCATACGTTTCAGATACAATTTGAATCGTATCTCCGTCTTTAATAACAGGATTCATAGAATCCCCCACTACCTGATAGTGATTATTGGCGGAGACTAATAAAGGATTGGTTATAAGCCCCAGTATCATAACTAGTATTAATAACAGTCTTTTCATGTCAGACTTACCTCCCATATAATATTTGTTTTATTTTGTTAGCATGATTGCTGCTAATGTTAAAGAAAGATGATTGTTTTGCCGTTTTGCTTCTTCGGGTCGACAATGATAATATTTCATGAAGTATTTCCCCTTCTATATGGGTTCATTTTCCTATTATTTTTAACGTATAAGAAAAGAGAGCCAATTACTGCAAAAAGGATTGCTAAATCAAAATATACCGTTGCCATTGAAATAGAAATAGTATAGTCATATGTTGTTATAGGTTCAGGAACCGCGTTCCTAATGACCAACGTTTTAAAATTTCCCATTCCATAAAATAATAAGGTAAAAAAACAACAAATAGCAGTTACCTTTTGCATATTATCCCTCCCATATGCAAAGACGATATTTAATATTTTCTGAGAATTTTAGAGGCCCTGGCCACTTGTTATTCCATTTTCATTCGCCTTAATTTTTTCACCAATTCTCGGCAATATAATATATTAATGAGTTATTTTCTCTTCAATAGGATTTCATTTTCCATCATAAAACACGAACCCTGAATAAACCCTAAATGAAAAGTGCCCTATAAGACGAGGCGTCCTATAGGGCATTCCATGCAAAACCTTATGCATAAAGGGGTTGCGCACTTTTTTATAAAATTATAACTATGTAATGTCATCGCAAAAATACTATTTATTTGCTTTCTATAACATCATCCATAACTCTTCTACACATTTCGTCAAGTTGAGCCGCTTTGGGATAGGCCCAAGCATACCCGTCCTCTTCCAAATATCCACTTTGCTTCAACCGTTCCAGTAAATGAATATCTTCCTTTCTTTTAAACCGATTGTTCTTGACCATTTCCTCCAGTTGATAGAGATCACAGTTGACTTCGTCTGTTACAACGCTATATTTCCCACGGCCGTTTTGCAAGATCTGCGAAAGGCCTGCTTCCGCCAATCTTTTGCGCAGCAAATAAGTGGTGGCATGAAAATTTGTCTGAGCTTTTTCGGAGTCATAGTCCGGCCAAACTGCATCCGCTACCTTTTCCCAGTTTACCGGCACACCTCTTTTATGGACTAGAAAAGCCAATACTTCCTTAGCTTTGGAATTTTTCCAGGTCAGTGCTTCTCCATTTAAGAACACTTCGAAGCCGCCGAAGCATTGAATAAACGGTTTATTAGATTGCCTAACCGTTCTTTTAGTTTGTAATAATCGCCTGACTGTTTTCCCTAGTCTTGCTTCCGTTAAGGGCTTCAGAATATAATCCATAGCTTGTAGCTCAAAAGCCTCCACCGCATATTGATTAAAGGCGGTGACAAATATAATATCAATAGTTTCGTTCAGGTCTAAGATCTGCTCAGATAACTGAAGCCCATTAACCCCTGGCATTTCAATATCCAGAAAAACGGCATCCAGAGACTCTTTTGTTAAATAATCCAAAAGCTGTTCTCCTGTTTCAAACAAACCACATAACTCTAATTCCTTACTTTCCACAGTCATTCTCTGGAATCTTTCCAGCACATGCATCTCATCATCGACTGCCGCTATCCTGATCATCTCTCTTTTCTCCTTTCCGGTATTAATAGTCTCACGCAGGTTCCATGCCCCTCCTCACTGCTGATCGTCAGACCTCTGCCATACAATCGAAGCAGCCGATGATGGATATTAAGGAGACCTACGCCTTGTCCTTTTCCCTCATTCGTTAAAAGGTTGGGCAGCTTTTCACGAGGGATACCCACACCATCATCTTTAATCTCAATATTGATCCCTTCGTCGATCTGATTCATTCTTAATCTTACTGTACCGCCTCCCGGTTTTTTGGAAACACCATGGCGAACTGCATTTTCCACTAAGGGTTGAAGGATAAGAACCAGGATTTGGTCGTTGAGGGGGATTTCAATTTCTTTTTGCAGGCGTATTTTAAGCCCAAAGCGTGCTTGCTCAATGTTGAAATACGTATCTATAAATTCTAGTTCTTTTTTGATCGTTTCCATTTTATCTAGGTGATTAAATTCTAAACTTTTTCTTAAATACAAGGCTAAATCGATAATGAGTTTACCCGCCTTTTTTCCATCCATTTCGCAGACATTGGCAATGGCACTTAAGGCATTGTAGAGAAAATGCGGCTTAATCTGCGCTTGTAAAAAGGACATTTCTGTCGCCATTATTTTGTCCTTGAGTCGGTCTGCCTCTATTAAATTCTGGTTATACAAAATAAGTTTTTGTTGGGTACTGGCCTGTTGTCTGGCTTGAATAAAGGACATCGCCATAACAACGGCAAAATTCCCATATAAAAACATATAGGAGAGGTTAATGCTACCCATCCCCTTATAGCGAACCAGATCTGCTAGGATTGTAAAATTAAAAACACTAATAACCATAAACAGCAATAGAGCATTGTCTCTTCTCCTGTGTACTGCTTGTATGAGTACACATAAAATATAAATCATTTGGAGCAGCATGAGTATGGTAAAGTAACTGTTGAAAGAAGCCCTAAATCCAGCCGGTGCCAGCAATAGTGCCCCAAAAAACAGATTTGGCAGCAAGATCAAAGTAAGGCTCTTTTTATGATAATCCATAGGATACAAGCTGATAACAAATAAGATTATTAGCGGCAATAAACTATAAATTGTAATATATTCAATGAATACCCCATCTTGGATGCGCAACTTAGGAAATAAGACCATTAGAGGCGTTTCGCCCCACACAGAAGCACGTAAGGCAGTGGTGAAACAAAGAATACTAAAAAGCAGGGCCGTCTTATTCATCCTCTGCAAAAGAAAGAGTAGAAAATAATAAAGACCAAACCCAAAGACAATGCCGATAATGATTAACTGGATAGCAGAAAGAAATATCTTTTGCTGGACTAAAACCTGTTTTGAACCAAATACCAAACTATCGCGAAGTCCGCCCCTAATATAATTCAGGTTAGCTACCTGAACAATCAACTCAAGTTCAATTGGGCTATTTGGCAAATCTACAATCAGCTGCTTATAATCTGCTTGGAAGTGGGAAAGTTTATCTGACACCTTTCCCACTTCTGTTATAAGCTGTCCATCGGCATAGAGCTTATAGGCTGCGGAAACTGTTTTTAGGCTGAGTGCAGGATCCTTAAGAGAATCCGGGTAGGTTAGAATTAAACGATAGGTGGCAACTCCATGATTGGGATATGGCTTAATTCCAGCTTCTTTATCATTCCAACTGCCTGGGACTTTGATAAAAGAATCCATCTTTGGAACATGCTCCGTCATAAAATCTTCCGATGTCAACAGGCGATCCCAATAAAATTCCCACTGTCCATTCAAATCAATAGTTTCATTTTGTGCAAAATCAACCCTCAATAAATCAACCTTACCGTTAGCAACGAGTCCCGAAACTGGAGAATACATCTTACTCAGGGCAAAAAGCATCAAAGAAATAATAAAGAAGACGATTATTATTCTCCAATTTGAAATGGTTTTTTTCCATATTCTTCTTTGATCCACTGTTATCATTCTCTTTCGCGTAACTTTGTGATTAAAAAGATCTACCTTATTACTTCGGCTAAACAAGAGAAAAACTATAGGTACTAGATCGTCAATCTCAAAACTGCCGAATTTTTAAACTGAAGACTGTACTTATAATCCCCTCAATTGGTTACGTGGAGCGAAGAGGCTTTTCAGATAGCGAAAACAGAAAACAAGTCTGTTTTCTTATCTATTGGGTACTCGTAGTGTAGTTTAGCGACCTGTCACTGGTGGTAATCTGATTACTATAACCCTACATAAACAAATGGGGCTGTCTCACATAGAAATTCAATTTCTATGAAGAGGCAGTCCTGAGTACAGGTGCTTAATCATCTGCTTCATTTGCCTTTACCATCACATAATACTCATACATTATGGTCTTCTAATCAATCAAAATGCATCGCCTACATGAAATGTCATTTCCTCGTCATGAAATATAAATTTATCCGTTTTTCGTTACAGTTCTGGTATAATGGATAAAAAATATAGGATGGTACTCACCTTTTGCAGATCAACTGGCTTGCGGATGATTATTAAAAGTTGATAGGAGGAACCCACAGTGATGGATTATATGCGATCGGTTCTAACCCTTATTTTCGCAATCAGCATGATGTATCTGCTTTTGGATTGTGAGATTAAGGACAAAAAGAACCGCTATTGGTTGGGGCTTTATGTAACTGTCGTACTAATTTGTGATGGGTTTGTTTTGCTGAAGATCGGGTATCCAAGTTTTATGAAACTCTATCCCCTTCTTGTCCACCTTCCGGTATTTTTAGCATTTGTGTTTATATCAAAGTTCAAACCCATCAAGGTATTTTTTGTTCATTGGACTCTCGTCGCTATTACCTCGTCCTTCTCTTTGATAGGACTGATTATTTCATATTTTATGGGCTACAACAGGGAAATCGTGATTATTGTTTGTTATATTCTGTATCTGCCTGTGGGGTTTCTGATTTTCAAGTATATCCGTCCGCTGTTTCTTTACATGATGCGCAACACGGATAAAGGCTGGATAGGCTTTTGCATGATCCCGATTTCATACTCTGTGCTACTTTATACTGCTAGTATGTATAGTTTGAACAAGGCGATGGTTGATAATGTTTTGTGGAGAGCTACGCTGATCTTTATTTTGACTCTCTCAGCTTATTTTCTGATTCTGCGCTTTTTCAAACAAACCAGAGAACAGATCGCCCTGCAGAACGAACAGAATCTACTCCAAACGCAAGTGGCCGCAGCACAGGTTCATTTTGAAGCATTGGAAGAATCACAAGAAAAGACAATGCTGTACCGACACGATATGCGACACCACTTGAATCTGATTAATTCCTATCTTGAAGACAACAACAAGGAAGCGGCCCAAAAATATATTACTGAGGTCGAAAAAACCATCGAGGGTGCTGTAGTTGAAAAATATTGCAATAACTATACTGTTAATTTGCTTCTATCGTCTTATATTGCTAAGGCCAAAAACGAACAAATTTCTGTTGAAACTCAGATCAATCTTCCGGAGAAAAACGCAATCTCCGACATGGACCTTTGCGTTATTATGGCCAATGCCCTTGAAAACGCCATTAATGCCTGCAAGAGCATTAACAGTGCCAAGGACAGAAATATAAAAATCGTCTCCAAACTCAACAATAATAAGCTCTACATACAAATTACCAACAGCTTTGATGGCACGATCATATTTGTTGACGATATGCCGATAAGTACGGATGAGAATCATGGCCTTGGCACGAAAAGCATCGCAGCAATAGCACATAAATACGGCGGAATGTATTCCTTCACTGCCGAAGACAGAGTCTTTAAGGCAAGCATTATTCTGTAGTGCCGCACAGTAGTATTTAAAAGCACCCATTGTGATTAAAGTGAATCACAACGGGTGCTTTTTTAACACATTTACAAAGATGTCACTGATGATCTTCTTTCCTATTTCCCGAGCAATTGTTCTAGCTGCTGCTCAACGGCTTTACTGATGACGAACTCTCCTCCGAAAATGGTCGCTCCAGTCATTTTTTTGGTCTCAAGATAATTCAGTATAGTTTCTGAGAGCTTGTCATCGACTAAAATAATCGGAGCATTGAAGTTTGCTGCATAAGCACTACCTGCCAGAGCATCCGGGAAGTTCTCGCCGGTTGCCACACTAATCGTTCGCCCGGCTAACTTGAAGTAGTTTGCTACGGCAGATGAAGTCTCATAGCGATCCACGCCACTGAGTCTTACAATAGCACTTTTTCCCAGGGGTATCAGCTCAGACACTTGATCCTCAACGGCTCTGCCTACAACCGCTTGCCCCCCTATGATATAGACCCTGATCGGCTTTAGTTCCGCGATTTTTTCCTTGACTCCCTCGCTGATTCCATCTTTTCCTACTAATAGTATGGGATACTGCATGGCCGCTGCCGCGCTGCTTATAGATAAGGCGTCTGGATAGTTTTCCCCATAGGCCAGTACGACGGGAGTTCCTGTCAAAAGATCTAATTCATTGGCAATTTTCAGGGCTGTTTCATATTGGTCGAATCCACCTAATCTCTTGATCTGAGAAAATCCACTAGCCAAAATTTTGCCTTCCACAGCAGCACTGACCGCTGCCCTGCCCCCTAAAATATTGACTGTTCCTTGGGGATCCAGGTAGTCTTTCAGATAAGTAATGACTTTGGTATGATCCTCTTCACTGCTTCCAACCAGCAGGATGGGTGCATTCAGCTTATAGCCTAGGACGCTTCCTGCCAGGGCATCGGGGAAGTTATCGGCAGTTGCCAAGATCACGTTGGAAATCTTTCCGGTATAGCTTGCTTTGGCAATTTCCAGAGCGGTATCCACTTTCGTTAAGCCGGCAAGTCTGGTTACACCAACTCTGGGTTGATTCATTTTAAAGTCTAGTTTTACAATGTCTTGTTCTACTGGTATGGTCGGACTCCTGAATTGATCATACCCATCCTTTGTTGCCACAATATAGTAGTCTGAAGTGGGGAATACCATGAATCCATAGGCGCCGCTTAGATCACTGATTTGGGGATTTTTATTATCGTTTGGCTCGAACCCCTCAATAATAGGCAGTTCTACTAATGAATCCGGAATTTTTCCAGCGGCTTTGTTTCGCTCAGTATCGGCATAATACAAGGTTACATCAGCACCGGTGATAACCGCTCCGGTAGCAGAATCCGTTATGATCCCATAAGGGTCGATTAAGGTAGTGGTTAGTTGGACATTTCCATTGCTGTCCATATTAATGTCCATGGTTCCCAGAGTAATCCTTTGTCCGTTGCCCAAATAATAGGAGATAATAAAATGATTATCGGTTCCTTTAGCCAAGTTCTGTACCTGGATGGTTCCATCGGCAGAAATTGTGGCCGGAGAACCTGTTGCCGTTGTGATAGCCACTTTAGAGAAATCACTGAATGGGCTTGTTGTTCCGTCGGGTTGTTTTAGGATTAATACCTGCACAGCATTCATGGAAATCGTAACATTGCCCTCACTATCCGTCGTTACGGTAACTGCGACATTGGAAACCTGAGCGCCTGTTCTACCGTCAATGACACTGCCTGTAACAGTCGTGGATGTTGGGGTCGTCGGGTTTGTTGGCTTCGGGGTATGTGAGCCCCCTCCGCCTGACGATCCACCAGGATTACTCGAGCCAGTGGAAATCTGGGCAGTATTTCCTGCGAGATCAGTTGCCACAATGGTGATAACACCAATGATATTTGCCGTAATGTCAGCAGTATAGGTATCTGTATCCCCTTGTTTTTGCATCGGGTATGTTGTACCGCCACTTGTCATCACCACGCTGTGAATGCCGCTTAAAGCATCGGTCACCTCAGCAGATACAGTCAGTGTATCTCCTGCCAGAGCTGCTGACGTTTTGTCTGCCCTAAAAATAGGTGCTGTTCTGTCCACTTTTACGGTCAAACTGCTGGCTGTCAATTTGTAATCATTGGCATCTTGAAGTTTGGCACTGATGAAATGAGTGCCCTCAGTTGTGATGTTTGTTACATCAATAGGGCTGCTTGTATAGGCTTTGCTCATCCAATCCCCATTATCCACTTTGTATTCCACTTTTGTTGGAGTGAAGTTAGTCAGGCCAGTGGCTGTCAAGGTGACAGGTACCGAGCTGCTATTCCACCACCCTCTTGGGCCAGGCTCTGAAGCAGAGAGTGTCACACTTCCGCTGGCTGGAGCTGCATTGGCAACCGTCAGAGAGTAAGTTTTCGGCAGTGCTCCTGCACCGTCCGGCTCAACTGTCACCTCAAAAGTGTTGCTGCCGGCTGCCAGTGGCAGGGTATAGGCCACAGCACCTGTTTCCTCAGCGAGGACAGTGTTACTGGCATCCATAAGCACCACTTTAGCCTTTGGGTTTGCGGAAATCGCAGTTAGGTTGGTGGATTTTAAACCATTGGCGCTTAGATTATCATAGGTTGTAGTATCCTTGTCAAAGTTTACTCCCAAACCGGTAGCACCCAAAACCAGCAGGTCTGCGTTCATGGAGTCCGCTGCAGCGTTAAAATAGTAGGCTTCCACATCCGCACCCAAAGTGTCAAACACAAAGGTTTTATTGATGACTGCCTCGCTGTCTAAAGCAACAAGCCCCTCCGCCGTATTTGACAGATATTGGGTTGAGATAATATTTCCGCCTTCGTCCAGAAGGTTAACAGCTACATTACCATTAGTTACTGCTTTCATGGCTAAATTTTGCAGAGTCAGTACTGCTGTGGTTTTTGTCTCAGAATTTGACTGTTTAACGTCAACCTTTATGGGGTTTCCGCCGTTACGCTTGACCAGATTGTCACAAACCAGGGTGCTGAAATTGTTTTCACCCACAAACTCCGGGAGCTCTTTGTCTGAGCTGTCGACAATCCAAGCCTTGACATACAGGGTGACACCGTTAGCCGGGATTTCGTCTTTTCCTTGACCTGCTAGATAGGACTTGAGATCAAAGCTTAGATTGGCCGTATAGGCGCCGTTGTCAATGAGGGATAATTGGTCAGGAGCGGAAATGCTCACAATCGGAGCCACCTCGGTCCCTGAGGTATAGGCTGAATTATCGTAGATTGCCAGTTTTACTTGTTTGCCGCTGGTCTTGAGCTTATAGTCACTGCTGTTGTACAGACTCACGGCAAACTGACGCTGACCATCCTGCTCTTTAACGGTATCAATCTTAGTAAAGCCCACATCGGCCACTGCCAAAGGCAAAGTCCCATTGCCGGTCAGAATGATCGGCGAATCACCAAAGCTTGCTGTACCGCTGTAGGATAAATCGGCTATGTTGACAGGCACACTGTAATTGACAATCAAGGTTTTGCTTGTGCCGGTTAAAACTGTCAGCTGATCAAAGGTTTTACTTTCTGTGCCGTCGCCATCCCTATAGTCTAGGGTGACGCTGGTCATCACCTCTTTGCCTTGATTTTGCACTGTAAAGGCGATGGGCAAGCTAAAACCTGACTTAATTCCAGTATAGTCAAACTCTGCCGCTGTTATCTGGGCTTTATTCTGATAGGCTTGGGTTGCCGTGAACATCTTGCTTTCTGTCTTGGGCACCTGAATTTCAACGGTATTTCCATCCTCGTCGGTATCCGTTTCCGTGTCAAATTCCCCATCTTTCGCTTCAGTCCCTAAAATGATCACCTTGACTTCGTCGTTGGCAGCATTTGAAACATAGGCATCGAAGCTGTCGATGACGGTTTTCTCCGGCATCTCTGCAACGTCGACGGCTGCTGAGGTCAAAGTGAGGTTTGTTCCGTCTACTGATTCCTGCATAAATTTGATAGCCTTTAAAGAGTCACTTCCCTGAGAATTAGGTTCAACCCATAGAAGGGAAAGGTTCTTAAAGTCATTATTTGTTTGACTGGTGTTAACGAACTTAAAGTTGCTGCCAATCGTGTTACCGCTGGACACTGCCTTCAAGCTGTCCACAAAATCTTCTTTAGGACTGCCGTCCTCGCTAAAGGTTGCCAGGCGAATATCGGAGTTTTCTCCCTCCATTTTGTACCAGCCAAGCATGAATCGTTCCTCATCTCCGATTTTAGCAACGGTTAGCTGAGGATTTTCATCAGGTGTGTCATCGTTAGTCAAACGAACATTCTTGACGATAGCACCGCCCTCATCAAGCACTCCATAGACAATTTCGTAGCTATTAGCTTCTCTGGCCTCACTTGGATCAATAATGTAAGCAACAGCTGAGGTTCCGTCAGACATCATAGCTGCTTCTAAACCTACGACACTCCCTGACACACCGTTGTAAAGCGACTTGGTTTCACTCCAGTTTCTTCCGTCATAAATACGGTAAACCAGGGTGTCTTTGCTGCTGAAATCCGTGGGATTGGCAGCATCGCCGGCATAGACACTCCGCCAGACAGCAAGCGCCTGCCTGCCGTTTGTGGCAACCACCGGAGCCATGTCCGGGGTGCTATTGTTGGTCAGTCTTTCCGTCGTCCATGAACCGGCCTTATAAATACTGGTAAAAATCTCTGTGTTGTTTGTCATCATGGCTATTTCGGCAGTGCTGAGTTCTTGATCGCCGTTTTTCTCCAGCTTATCTGCTAACCTTACCCAGGCAGATATAGCCAGACTACCATTACCGGCAAAGGACAACTGGGAATCACCAAAGCTTTCTACAGATGGGTTGATCTTGCCTTGGTCAACATAGCTGCCGTCATGCTTAAGGGCATAGTTTGCGGTGGTATCCCAAACATTTGAACTATTGTTATCGGATAAATACACAAACATCGATCCATCACTGGCCAGCAGTGGATTGGCATAAGGATAGGCATTTGTCTGGAGTGTGTTGGGGGCAAGATTCTCGGTATCCAGTGACAAGGCTCGCATCATTCCACTGGGTGATCCCCAAACACGAGTATACTCCTTAAGATACTCCCGACTCTCCAGCTCAGGTGCCTTAGTAATAACCACCAAATCCTGTCCTGTTGCTGCGGCATATAAACGTGTCGCCAGACTCATATTATCCTCCGTCAGCATGTCTCCCGTAGTCTCTTTCCAATAGGCCTCAATTTTGTTCCAGTTGCGATAGGTCCATTCTTTTTCGAAGCTGGCTGAGGCTAAGGTTTTCTTATAGGAAATCAACAGTAATTTGGCTACAAACTTAATTCCGATCTTCCCCTGCAGATTAAGCCTGGAACCGGATAAGGCCTTTTCTGTTTGGTTATGACCTGCCGGCAGATCGGCTATAGCCGCATCTAGATAGTTACGGTTAAGGAACTTATTTTCATTTTCCAGGGTTAATTGACCAAACACGCCAATTTTCAGCGCCACAATCGTAGCATCAAAGCCCAAGCCGCCAAAGGCATAGATATAGGCCTTAATTCTGAGATTGGTCAAATAATCTGTGACATTTTCTTTGTCTGCTTGCCATGAGTAGTCAATGCCTCCAAAGGAAACAGGTTCATAGAGCATATGGGCATCAAACTCCAAACGCACGGCAGCACCCAGGGCAAGTTCAAAGGTGGCAGGAACAATGCCGCCAATCAAGACATTGTTAGTCGTTGAGTAATTGAAGCCAATGCCCGCTTTGATCCCGCCGCCAATGGGACGTATTTCCCATGTTGTCGTTTCAAAATTGTAACGAACTTGGCAGCTGAAGTAGCCGCCTACTTGGTAGTTGACCGAACTATCCTGGGCATCTTCCTGTAAACTCTCAAGATCATCCTTCAGATTGCCGGCCAATTCACGGGCCTTAGCGTAGCCGGATTTGACAGCGCTCTCCACCTCGTCATCATCCAGCATCAGCGAAAACTCGTCCTCTTCCGGGCCCATATCCATGACATCGTCTCCTGCCTTGAGCTGCAAGAGTCCGTTAAAGACGGTAGGATCTGAGGTGGGTGCCAGCATTAAGGAAAAGTTGTCGTTGCCAAACTTGATGTTGCTGGCATAGTCGAGGGCACGTTGGGTGAATTTGTCCTTGGCATCAAAGGAAGAACCGGCTTTGATGCTTTTTTGGAGCTCCTCTTGAAACTTTTGGTTAATATCCTGGCTTTGGGAGACATTTTCCACGTTCAGCATATTGCGAATCGAATAAGGTTGCAACGTGGAATTATACAGGGTTCCATCTGCGTTGAAGAGCTTAACGGTAAGTTTCCCCCTGCCCTTTTCATCCACCCAAATATTACTTTGATCAATGACCAATTGGTTCTCAGTTACCAGCATGGTTGCAAAGGGGTATTGGAAGGTTTTGAAATTCTGTCCGGCAAGGACGGAACCTTTTTCATTGATCAGGGAGATTGAGACCTGTTTGTTCTCCAGGGGTTCTCCCCACCAAAGTGCTTGGGTATCAATTCTGACCTTAGGTGTTTGGGCATTCAATCCCAGGTTTCCTGTCGCATTTTTTATATAGTCAAGACGTCCGCTTTTCTTGTAGCGGTCTAAATACTGGGCAGCGAAAAAGGGTTTATCCTTATCCTCTGCAGCAATCGAAACCAGATTTACAACGCTTTCACCAAAGCGCAGTACATCGGCACCGGATAAGTTGCCGGAAAACTTCCTGATTTGGGGCTGGTAATCATCGTTGCCGAAGTGAAACTCAAAGATATAGTCAATTTTGTCGCTGGCATTTACGCTGGAAGTGCTGTTTTCCCCTCCAGCAGCTGACCAAAAGCGGGTAATATCAAAGACTTGTCGATAAGCACCGTTGTCCGGGTTGATGGTGATGGTTCTTTTCCAAGCGTCAGCCTGATCAGAAATTTCACTGTCTTCACAGTAATTTCCGTTTTTATAGACGCCGCCGCGGAGGGTAACCGTCCCTGTGTAGGGTGTACCATCAGGATTTTTGAAGTTCAAGTCCAGCTGGGCGGCTTTCCGGAGCACAAAGTTATTGATGGGATAAAATTGTCCCTTGGAGCCGTCATTTTCACCGGACAACAGGGTGTTATGATAGATCGTTCCCAGATAGATACTGTCACCCACGGTACTTTTGAGCTTTACGTCGCTTTTAATACCCTTCGGTTCATAAATAGCGACAGCACCTTGATTATCGCTGGATATGGTTTTCTCTGTACCGTCTCCGTTGGTGTAACTAAATTCAGTTACAGCCAAGGGCATGGCTTGGAAGAGATACAGCTTGTCCTTCAAGGTCTTGACTGTGACTCCTAAGGTGTCGGTCATTCTGGACAACTTATGAGTAGCATCAATTGTGGTTGTGCCATCCTTTAAACCGGCCAGGATAAAGTTGGTCGTCGGCATGTAGGATGGGGAAGCGTAATTTTCAATGTTCTTATAGACGCCACCTTGTGAATAATTAATGCTGCCAACTTTGGAGTCACTGGATTTCCATTCAATTTGGTCGCTGACAGAACCATAGGAATAGTCACCATAGTTAATACTCAGTTGATTAGTCAAAGCAATGTTTCTTTCTAAGGCAACTATTTCCGCACTGGTCATGGCCGAAATACGTCCGGAATTATCCAGGGTAATGCTGGAAGACGGGTCTTGTTTATCCACCCAAATTTTCATGGCCTGAGCGTCATAGACATTGAGGACAAAGGAGTCATAGCTGTAAGCCTCGTCCCCTGTGTTTTTGATTTTGGCTGTGACTGTATACACGTCCTTTAATTTACCGGTAACATCCGCCAAATTAAGGGTATAGCTGCCGCTGGGTTCTTGGCTTTCGGTCACTGAAGCCCCATTTTTGGTCACTTCAAACTCGAAATCATAGCCGCTGGCGGTGTTTACGTTCATGGACTGCCAGTTTACAGTGAGTTGATTGGCCGTATCTAGGATATAGTAGCTGGCAGGG
Organism: Desulfosporosinus youngiae DSM 17734; assembly: GCF_000244895.1. Lineage (NCBI taxonomy): Bacteria > Bacillati > Bacillota > Clostridia > Eubacteriales > Desulfitobacteriaceae > Desulfosporosinus > Desulfosporosinus youngiae. The sequence continues at coordinate 1,323,991 of NZ_CM001441.1, read as the reverse complement.
CGGTCAATCTTAACCTGGGCCGGAGGGGAAGTAACGATAATGTTCCCCACTGCTGCCACCGTATCGCCGGAAACGTTGGGATTATCCGTGCTTATTTTTACGGTATAGGCAGGTTGGGCGCCGATGGAAAGCTGGGTCAGTTGATCCCCGGGAATGGTAAAGGAGCTGGCATTTACCCCGCTGGTTGCCGTATAGGTGGGTGTTTTACCCATCAAATCAGCTATACTTGAGTAGCTGCCCTCATAAAGCTCCACGTTAAACGTTGTATCTTTTTGAGGCTCGGCCTGTTGGTTCATGTAGATTACATTGGTGCTCCACATAACTTGCACCGGCACACCCTTTTGGGTCGTGATAAACTTGCTCACGCTCAGGGAGGGCTTATCAAGGGATGCTTGAACCGTAAATTCGGCTGATTGAATACTTACATCCTTTGTCCCATCGTTTGTGCCATTCATGGCTACTAGATTAAACGTAACCTTGCCAACACCCACCGGCGTAATCTCGCCTGTGCTGGCTGAAATAGTCGCAATCGCGGGATCAGAAGATACCCATTTGAAATCTTCAGGTTTTTGATAGGTGGCGTCTCCACTATAGGTATACGTAAGCTTAACTGTTTCTGAATCCCCTAAATTGAGCACCTTATCCCTCCCTGAAGGATAAGACTCCGGATAGTTAATCGTCATGTCCTTTGCCTCGACTAATGTCAAAGCACCGATACTGAAATTGGCACTGTATCCGTTTTCAAAAATCGGGCGAAAAATTGGTTTCGATTCCTCATCCAATTCTCCGGTAGCCATGAAGAGCCTCATTTTGAAGACTGTATCCCTCGAAGGCAAGTCAAATTCGGCAGTCAGTTTATCTGTAGCATCTGTAATATAGAGGGGTATTTTGTTTACTCCGTTGTCATAGGAGGCAAAAAGTCGGTCAACCGTGAATTTTTGACCATCTTCTGGATCAACAGTAGTATGGTTAATCAGCCACTCATTTTGCTTGGCCCCCACGGTAGACTGATCGATGGTTGGCACATTGCTTTGGAACAACTCAATTTCCAATTGGCCTTTGGTCTCCTCTGGCAAGTAAGCCCCGGTTAGTTCAGTGCCATCTGCATGTTTTAGGGTCAAGTCCAGCAAACTGTCTAACTCGTTATAGGCAAAGGTCGTTGCCAGGGGAATAGTTTTACCAGTACCCCCATCGATTGGGAAATTATAAGCCGCACTTAGGTTGTCAGAAGTGTCCTTGACCCCTGCCGAAATACTGACAGGCCAGAGGGTTATCGGGGTCTGAGGCTGTATATCATACCTAAAAGTTACTTTGGTGCTTATGAGCCCTGTGGCTTGGCTTGTAGCGGTGTATATTTTGTTATTAGCGTCTTTCATGGTTAACGTAAGCCCGCTGTTCTGCACAACCGGTTCGCTGAAGGTGACTACGATTGGCACCTGTTCTCCTGCTTTGAATGTTTTAGCAGGGGAACTTATAGCTTTCACTTTGGGTGCCACAGTATCTGTGACCGTCAGTGAAAAATTTCGCATTGAAGGCCCCAGTGTAAGAGAGTTGTTATTTTGCGCCACCAATCTCATATGTGTAGTATTAATAGGCACTGTATAACCCGAAAAAGATAGCGTCTCGTTATGTGCGCCAACCTGGTAATCCTTATCATAGACCTGTTTAAGAGCAAGGTAACCTATATCCAAGTACTCTGACTGACTCGGTTGCCTGTCGTAAAAGTAAACTAATAGAGACGCCGTCATTGTTGAGCTTGCCTGTCCCCAAAAGGTTCCTCTGGCGCCAACCTTCAGTTCCCCGTTTGCAGCGAGGCTAATACCGTCTGCACTCAGTTGCACGTCTTGCCATGCAGTTACTGTACTATTTGCGTTACCTTTGATCTCGCCGCCATAAGTACCGTTATGCCAACGACCCTTGTCCACTTTCCAACCATCTAAATTGTTATTGGGGACCGGGTTTAGTAACACATTTGCACCTTTGAAGGCGGTAAAATTAAAATTACTATTCATTTTTACAGGAACAAGCTGGCTAGATTTCCCGTTCGCAAACAGACCACCCTGCAGGGCATGTAAGCGTACATAACATAGGTCAGCTCCACCCTTCCAGAGTATATTTTCAACACCAGGCAAATTAAGGGTAACCGATTCTGTTGGACTACCGGAAGTCAGGGTTATAGCTGCTGAGGTTGTCGTTATAGCATCAGCATCCAGAACTCCCGACAAACATTCCTGAGAAAAGGTGACACGAGCATCCGCTCCGCCCCCTGTCAAGGTGTAAGTTATGTCCACCGTGTTGTTTGCGGAGATAGCACCCAGACTATACTCGACTACTGCATCCGGATCAGTATCCGAGATTACGGCGTTTTCAGAAGTACCCTCTACAAGGCTTATACCTTCGATATTAAGCTGATTCTCAAGGTCTGCCAACATTTTTAAATGCTCATCCGTTACCGTTACCTGATTCTTGAGAAAATTGTCCTCAACAAATTGCAGGTACTTTTCAAAGTTAATTAACTGAGAGATAAAAGCCAGCATGACCACTTTGTCATCGACTTTAACCTCCTTAGTTAGGTCAACGCCGGGAGCATTGACAATCTCCCGCATTTGGTCCAAAGTGTAGAGCTTGCCGTCCATCTCGATTTTGTAGGTAAGACGGTTGCCCTTTTCATCAACGATACCCATGGAAACCATTGAGTCAAACATAGCTTCGGAGTTTTCGGAGCCGTATTGCTCCGCTAGAGCGGCAATAAGCTGCTCTCTTGCGTTTGGGTTACCTTCCCCTGGGGCAAGTGAATTTGCGGTAGTCTCAGAGATGTCTGTTTCAGACACTGCCGGATCACTGGTCTCTAGATTAGAACTCCCCTGTTCCAAGGAATTTGAAGTGCTTACAGGCCCGTCTTTGTCAGACATTGCAGCGTCACTTAAGCTTAGATTAGATGCCTGAGCAAGTGAATTTAGTGGCAATATAGAAAGCAACATGACGCTTACCAAGAAAACAGACATTACTTTTTTGAAATTTCTCACCTTTTCTGCTCCTCCCTCTAGTATTTTTTGTCTTCATTTGTCCTGTTGAAACGAACTTAGTGAAGGGTCCCTGTGTTGAGAAAAAGGGAACAATCTCACCATAGCATAAATTTTTTCAAAATAATGTTCCCCCTGCATGAAATGTATGTTTTTCGTCATGAAACGAAAAATTTCTTAGAACTATAACTCCTTTTACTTTTTAAAACGAGTGAGTACAAAAATACGCCGGTGTGTATTCCTTCACATGCGAAGACAGAGTCTTTAAGGCAAGTATTATTTTGTAATGCTGCCGTCAAGCGCTATAGCCTCTTGTGCAAAAAACAATCCTGTATCCTTTACCCTTTCCCAAACATCATCAAACCCTGAATCAGGATAAGGAATTTCGCTGCGATATGGACAGAGCTCAAGGGTAAAGGTCGGAATTTTTAGTGACCGGGTCCAATCCGCAATCCCAGCACCCCAATTTCCTGAGGTATGTATTTTCCCTCCTTTTTCATATCCGGTGAGGCTTACAAGTCTATTTGTCATCGGTTCTAATAGATAATTAAAAGAACCGCAGTTTTTATCCGACCAAAAAATATATTCGCCTTGGGTATGATAGGACACGACAATCTTAAAACTGTTATTTTTAACCAAATCCATGACAGCCATTACTTCAGGTTCGGTCATCGGTTGCGTTCCTTTATAGTTTTGTGAACTTGGAACCTTGGTATCGCTTGATTTTACATCCCAACCTACCGGAAAATTTCGATTGAGGTCTACGCCGTTGATATTCGCCTTCCAACTGGCGTAACCCAATTTCGGATAGAATAGACGCATTTGCTTAACTTTCTGAGGATTATTTACGGCAGATAACCCGTTTTGCACTAAATTGACCCCGTCCGGATTGACCATGGGGACGATGTAGAGTGTTACATTGTCCAAAAGCGTTTTGACATTATAGTTATCGAATGGTTCATCATACGTATAGGCATAGGCGTATTCATCAATCATTTTCATCAGGAAAGAGGTCGTCATATATTCCCTGGCATGCATACTGCCATTCAGAAAGACTTTCTTTTCTCCCTTGCCAAGTTTAAGGAGTAACAGCTCTCTATTTTCTACAGATTGGCCTATAGTTTCTAATTGTACAGCCTCAGGATAAAGTTCTTGAATTTCTGCAGCGTCCTTGCGCATTTGCTCATAACTATATTCTACATAAGGATTGACTACACTACTCTTCTGCCTCAATCCTCTTACTAATTCAGCCGATAAAGCCTGCGTCCCACCGAAGCAGGTGATAGTTGATACTGTTCGGAAATTGGAAAGTTCTTGAATCTGTGCATTAGGGTTGATCAATAATACCGGAGCTTTGGTTTGGGCGGCTAGCATGCCTCCCGTTATACCATCAGGGAATTGGAGACCGGATGCTATATAAATATTGGAGGCATCCGGAGCAAAATAATTGGCGATCTGACGGGAGGTATCATATCTGTCTTTGCCGGCGAATCGTATGAATTCCGCTTCCGGTTGAATCAGCTTTAACTCCGCTTCCACTTCAGCAGATACTACCACTGTTCCCCCGGTAATATAAAATTGGGAAGGTTTAATCGAGCTTATATATTCTTTAATTGAATCAGGTAGTTGATTGTTCTCGCTAAAAAGTATCGGCCAGCCATTGGCTGCAGCAATGCTGGAGATCGATAACGAATCGGGAAAATTTTCACTAGTAGCAATAACAACCGGTGTCCCTATCTGCACACTCAATTCTTTGGCAATCAAATGGTCTGTTTCAATCTTGTTTTCACCGCTGATTCTCGTAATGTTCGCACACCCGATATCCGCTAATTTACTCTCAACATCTTGTCCTATCTGATCGCTGTCCCCCACAAGGTAGACCATGCCAGCAGTATTTAAGTGCTTGGCAATGAAATCAAAGGCTTCTTTCGTTTGATTGGCACTGGGCCCTACTAAAAGAAATGCTGCTTTTTTTTGATACGCTAAAACTGCTGCCGGAATTGCATTCGCATAACTATTTCCAGGAACAAGGACAATATTTTCTACGGTATCGCTGCAATATTTTTCAGCAATCGCTTTGGCTGTTTCATACCTATCTGCTCCCCAAATCCTTGTGACCTCCGGTGTTTGTGTTAGATTTATCGAGGGGGTGGCTGCAATCGTGCAGGTGTTAAATAGCATAAAACTTGTTACAGCAAGTACAGTAATGAATACCTTAATACTATTTCTTTTCATCAATACTCCCCTTTATAATATAATTCTCACAGGCATTGATGGCGTATTTCTCAGGCTAAAACTGCTTTTCCTCAGAATCCACGTTAAATTTATTTAAATTAAGGAGTGCCTTTATCCCCCGATTGCTTTTTGTCGCGTTAATCCTGCCGTTTTCACCCGCCTTTTTTATAATAGTTTCTCCCGTGAGCAAGTTATAATCTTCCTGATCGGCATTCTCTCTTGTCGTTGTTCCTGTAAAGTATGAACCAAGTGTAGCTCCAATTAAGTACCAACCATTATCTTGAAATCTAAATCGATATTGTTTATACCATCTCCAATTACTTCCACCACAGAAACTTAATAGAATTGATCCTCTATCAACGGAAATGCTTTCAAAAGGATCTCCCCATACTCCACCTTCGTTTGCTCTCATAATCGCCGTAGCAGTCTTAACAGTTAATGTATAGGATCTATCCTTGTCTTGAACAAGAACAAAGAGAATACGTGGAAACGAACTATCTTCATCATCTTTTTTCTCAATTACAGCTACAATATCGAGCAAAGAATCCATGTTCAAATCGCCTTCAGCGGAACTCTTGATGTCCCACCCCTCCGGAATAAAGCCTTCTAAATCCTTACCCTTAAGGGGCAGTGTCGGATTATTATCATTAGCTGAATTCTGAACAGTTGTTGATGCATTAGAAGTAAGAATTGGTTTCTCTTCCGTAATACCCTCTTCCTTTCGACCAATTCCTAAATTATTTTCTGCAATAATAAATTCATATGCTTTCCCAGATATCGTCTTCCATTGAACTTTTTCAGAGGGTATCCCGTCTGGTAAATATGTTTGTATGACAATAGTTTTATTGGTTAGTGTATCAAACTTATTAATAACCCTTGTCTCTATCAATGCCTTTAGTTTGTCGTCCCATTTTAATTCTACATGTTTAAAATCCTTAATCTCTCCTTCTACAACAACTTCAATAAATTCTCCCTTCAGTAAACCATTGAGAATTATCGTATTTTCATCCTTTAATGATGGCGGCTCTTTATAATATGTCTTGATTGCAACTTTAGATTTTATTCCGCTTTGATTATCCTCTTTGCTTTCAAAAATACTAATGCCCTGATTCTGAGTCTCATGTTCATTATTCATTTGATTTAGAATAGGTTTACGATTATCGCTTTTCAAACTATTGTTAGAGCATCCGACAATTAGTATTAATATCAATAATACAGCGGCTATTATTCTTTTCATAAGTTTCCAAACCTTCTTTCATACCAATCAACGTTATGGGTAGGTACATAATAATTTATCATCAACAAGACAAATCCGTTTTCATAGACTCAGCCTTTTGTTACAAATTTTTCGAACTTGGCATTCTTCCATCTAGATTCATAGTATTATAGCAATAAATATATGAAATAAATTGAGACCTGCATGAAACGGTTGTTTTCTGTCATGAACTGTAATCTTGGTCCTAGGGATGATTTTGCGTAAAGTAAGCGTTTAACGAACTTCTCCCCAAAACGAAGAAACTAGACCTAGGAGAGATTTCTCTCTTCTAGGTCTAGTTTTCGTTTTTGCCTAGATATTCCTACTCCAACGTTTACTGCTGCTCCTTGGGCTCTTCCAGAGTAGTACATCGTAGCTTGCTTCATTAACCACATCTGTCCATGTTGCTTTCTTTCACTAACCCTAACCTCCACTTACTGTAGCATGAAGTGCTTCAAATAAATCGCCATCTGTATGAAACGCCTGCTTTTCGTTACGAATATAAATGATATAATTAATCTAATCCTAGTAGAATTATACGACATATGAGATTCTGCTTTCACTCATTTTTTGCCATACCGACAGCGAAAGGAATGACTCTTTTTATGTTACAAATTGCAATATGCGATGACAATAACACCGAATTATTATTGATAGAACAAATCGTAGAGACGTTTAAGGCTTCTCATATTTCTAAATATAATATTAAATGCGACACCTTTTCAAACGGCTTGGATCTGCTTAAAACAACAGAAAATGGAATAAGCTATGATATTTTAATTTTAGATGTTGTGATGCCTTTGATAACTGGTATTGAAGTTGCAGCAGAGATTAGAAAGAGTAATAACCTTTCTAAAATAGTTTTTTTAACCTCATCACGCGAGTTTGCCGTGGATTCTTACAAGGTAAATGCTTTTTATTACCTATTAAAGCCAATAAAAAAAGAGGAGCTTATCCCCATTTTAGAAATGGCTTGCTCTGATATTGTTGATAAAAGAGAAAAGGGAATCATCATAAAATCTAAAATGTGTTTAACAAAAGTTTTTTATCATAGGCTCGAATATATCGAGGTTTTAAGGCGCACATTATTCTTCCACTTAACAAACGGTGAGGTTTTGGAAAGCCTTGGTACTATGAGCCAGCTCGAAAACGACTTGCTGAGCGATAAGCGGTTTATCAAGCCCCACCGCTCTTACATAGTGAATATGGACTATATTCACAGTTTTACCGATAAAGATATCATCACATTTTCAAATAGTCCCGTTCCAATCTCAAGAGAGCTATATAAGAATATTAAACAGACGTATATTGACTATTCGTTTGATGGATGTAATAACCTATGATGAAGTTGAAATTCGCAAACGTAATGAATGTATCCACATTGGAAGAAATCAACCGACTATGCACGCGATATTAGCCAAGGTTTCGTATGTACATACTGATTGAAATACAATCGAATTTAAATAATAAATGAGCCTCGTGGGACATAATAGTACCAATCCCATAAGGCTCGTTATTATTTATAAATTTATAATAGAAAGGTGGTGTTGCCCATGACTACAAACAACCGAACGCCCAATAGATTAGCTAACGAGAAATCGCCCTACTTGCTCCAACATGCCTATAATCCCGTCAATTGGTATCCTTGGAGCGAAGAGGCTTTTCAGGTTGCAAAAACAGAGAATAAACCTGTTTTCTTATCTATTGGGTATTCGTAGTTTGGTCTTTTGCCGACATGTCATTGGTGCCACGTCATGGAACGTGAATCCTTTGAAGACGAAGAGGTTGCCGCTTTACTTAACCGCTGCTTTGTCTCCATAAAAGTTGATCGGGAAGAACGCCCGGATGTCGACCATTTGTACATGGCCTTCTGTCAGGCTCTTACCGGGTCAGGGGGCTGGCCGCTCACAATTATTATGACACCCGAAAAAAAACCGTTTTTTGCAGGGACATACTTTCCTAAAACTGAACGTTATGGCTATAAAGGAGTCATGGAACTCTTAGATCAAGTTGGGACTCTCTGGGCAAATAATGAAGACAAACTGCGAGAGACTGCTGATCAGATAGTGGCTGCCCTGCAATCAGGGCGTTCACTTCCCGATAAAACCTCATCCGCCATGGCCGGTGACCTTAAAGAGAATTCAGACTCTTTCAAATCCTGGGGGACTAAGGTTATCTCCCAAGCTTATGAAATCTTAGCCCACAGCTTTGATCCACATTACGGAGGGTTTGGCCGTGCACCAAAATTCCCTGCTCCCCATACCCTTACCTTCCTGCTGCGCTATGCCGGGGAACACCCTCAAGATAAGGCAAGAGAAATGGTCCGCAAAACTCTCGATGGTATGGCTCTCGGCGGCATGTATGATCATATAGGATTCGGTTTTGCCAGGTATAGTACGGATGAAAAGTGGTTAGTACCCCACTTTGAAAAAATGCTCTATGACAATGCCTTACTAGCCCTGGCCTACTTGGAAAGTTATCAGGCTGCTCATTTTACCAAGCATGCTCAGATAGCTCAGGAAATCTTTACTTATGTGCTTCGGGATATGACCTCCCCGGAAGGTGGTTTTTACTCAGCCGAAGATGCTGACTCCGAGGGAGAAGAAGGAAAATTCTACGTCTGGACTCCTCAGGAAATTGAAGCCGTACTGGACCAAGAAACAGCCATTAAGTATTGTGCCGTTTATGATGTCACATCTCAGGGTAATTTCGAAGGAAGGAACATCCCCAACCTTTTACAAGGGAATATCAAGAATGTCGCCCGCGACAACGGCCTTTCCGAAGATGAGCTTTTGCACTCTCTGGAAAGCGCCCGTCAAATACTCTTTGCTGCACGCGAAAAACGTATTCACCCTCATAAAGACGATAAAATTTTAACCGCATGGAACGGTCTGATGATTGCTGCCTTGGCGAAAGGTGCTCAGGTCCTTGGCAATAATTCTTACTTAGATGCCGCTCAAAAAGCTGTAAATTTTATTCTTACTCATCTGCGGCGCAGTGATGGACGTCTTATGGCCCGCTACCGAGAGGGTGATACCGCCTATCTTGGGTACTTAGACGACTATGCCTTCTTTATCTGGGGTCTTCTGGAGGTTTACTCAGCCAGCGGTAAACCTCAGTTCCTCCAAACTGCACTTCAGTTTCAAGAGGAACAGGACCGGCTCTTTTGGGACAAAGAAATCGGCGGATACTATTTAACCGGATCAGATGCCGAAGAACTTCTCTTCCGTCCTAAAGAAAGCTATGATGGAGCACTTCCTTCCGGCAACTCGATCACAGCTCTCAACCTCCTTCGCTTAGGCCGGCTGACCGGCGATGAGCGTTGGGAGCGTAAAGCAGAACAGCAGCTTCTGGATTTCCGAGCGGTTCTGGAAGAACATCCCTCCGGATATACAGCTTTTCTTCAAGCACTGCAATTCGCCCTTCATCCTACTCAGGAATTAGTATTAGCTGGTTCCCTCGACTCAGCAGATCTTCCCGAAATGCGTCAGCTTTTCTTTTCCACGTTTCGCCCCTTTGCTTCGGTTCTATACCAAGAAGGAAGTCTTGGCGAAATTGTTCCCTGGGTCCAGGATTACCCTCTTGATCCAAGTCAAACAACTGCGTATTTGTGTCAAAACTTCTCCTGCCAGCAGCCGGTTCATCAAATCGAGGACTTTAAAAAACTTTTAAAGATAACTTAGCCTGTACTAACTTTATGGAAAGAGCCTTAGGTTTACTTCGTTCTATCGAAGCAAACCTAAGGCTCAACCTTTTTCGTTTGACTGCTTCCCGGATATTACCGATTATCTACTAAAACAATCATTAGAGACGGACATTCCGCCAGATTATAATCAATTGGACAGGCTAATTCCCGTTCATTCTCATAGAATACCCTTACGTAAGGACGATTTGGAAACAACGGGTTTTGTTTTACAACATTACCCCTTTGTCCATTACTAAGAAGAATTCCGGAACCTGAAGGGTAAACCGCAATATGTTTCTTAAACACTTCAAGCGTTGTTGGACAAAAATGCGAATTGGATTGAGAGATGATATATTCGAAAGCTTCATTTGGCTCAATCGCGTTGCGATAAACTCGTTTACTGGTAAGGGCTTCATACACATCAGCTACCGCCGTCAACCGGCCATACTCGTGAATTTCGTTTCCTTTAAGCCCCCTCGGATAACCTGACCCATTCCATTTCTCTTGATGCTGAAAGGCGATATGACTGGAGAGTAAACTAAAATCATTATTTTTACGCAGAATTTCAAATCCCTTGACCGTATGCAGCTTGATCTCCTCAAATTCCTCCACTGTCAGCGGCGTCTTCTTATTTAAAATTGACTCTGGAATCAAAATCTTTCCGATATCATGCATTAGTATGCCCATACCAAGTTCAATCAATTTCTGTTCAGAATACCCGGAGGCAATGCCCAATATAAGCCCAAGCATGGATGTATTAATAGAATGGTGAAATGTATAATTGTCGTATCCCTGAATTTCGGTCAGATTCCCCAGAATGTCTGAACTAGCCAACAAATCATTAACCATTTGCTGAATAACCACGCGCACATCGTCCGCCACTAATAAACCTTCCATACCATTTTCAATATAACTGCTGACATGCTTAATTGTTTTATAAGCAACTTTCCGTGTCTTCCCGGAAATAGACATACCGTACTCGACATCATCCAACCGGTCATCCTCTATAAATAGAACATCATATCCCATGTCTATCAAACGTTCAATATAGGCAGCCGTTACACGCACTCCTGTCTGCAATAAAACACTGCCTGAAGCATTGATCACAGGACGTGCCAGGACTGATCCTTCCTTAACATACCGAGTGTTTACCAAGCGCATGAATTTTCACCCTATCCATTTGTGTCATGTTCCCTAAACGATTTAATTCGTCAAAATATCTAAAAAACCTTTAATTGATTAAATTCCGAAAATATTTTTCCTTTAGTCCCAAACATCAAATTGATAATTAATATTAGTTAATAATTTTATGCTATTTACTAATAATAATCAACATTTTTATAAACCTAAAAATCAGTTTAACCATTTAAGAAACCTTGCTTAATTAACGAAAAAGCCACCTTCAGTTAAATAATCATAACTTAAAGATGACAATTTTCATTCTCTATGCTAATTTGCGGTCTGGTTCCCAGACCTTTATAGAACAGCCGAAATTATTTGAAAATGCTCCACATCCACTAAGCCTAAGTCTGTCAGTTTTATTGACGGAATGACGGGCAGAGAAAGAAAGGCCAGGGTCATAAACGGATCGACCTTTTCACTGATTCCCAGCCAGACTGCCCTCTCATGCAATTCACTCAGGATTCGTGCGACTGCTTCGGCATCCTGATCGGTCATAAGTCCTGCTATCGGCAAAGGAAGCTTCCCAATCACCTGATTTCCATCGACTAGACAAAGGCCACCTCCCATCTCGACACAGGTCATAACTGCGAGGTGCATCTCTTCATCGCTCATCCCTGCAACCACCAAATTATGCGAGTCATGGGCAACCGTCGAAGCGATAGCCCCCTTTCGCAAGCCCAATCCTTCGACAAAACCGAGACCAACATTACCCGTTTCGTGATGTCGTTCCAACACAGCCAGCTTGGCGATCCTTTGAGATGGATCTGGATTGATAAGGCCATTTTTAACCGGTAATTCCCGAATCAACTCAGACGTTACTAAAGAATGTTCTTGGACTCCAATAACCCGGACCCGGGCAAGACCTTCATTCGTTTCGCCATTGGCCAAGACCCTGAGCTTGGCGGAAGACCATTCTCCAAGATGGATACTTCCTTTAAGTCCCGCACAGCCGGAGCGCGGAAATCGCGGTCGTTCTTTGCTTCCACTTTGTTTTATCCCGCGCCAATAAACTTCCTTAATCTCAAATCGGTTAAGATCATCCAAAACAACGAAGTCCGCCTGATATCCGGGTGCTACTGCTCCCAGATGAGCAAGCCCGATGGCACGTGCCGCGTTAATCGTCGCCATTTGGATGACTTGAATAGGGTCCATGCCCGCCTTTATCGCCATACGCACAAGATGATCTATACTCCCCTCATTCATTAGATCACTGGGGTGACGGTCATCCGTTACCAGAAGACATTGTCCGGAATTTTGCGGGGTCACGGCAGGCAAAAGATCTAATAGGTTTTTGGCAGCGCTTCCCTCTCGAAGCATTATGTGAAATCCTCGCCTCAAACGTTCTCTGGCCTCTTCAACTGTAGAACACTCATGTTCCGTATGAATTCCCGCCAGAAAATAGGCATTTAAATCTTGCGCGGATATGCCCGGGGCATGACCATCGAAAAATCCCACAGGGAGTTCTAACTTTTCCACCATACCCTTCTTGGCCTGAATTACGCCCAAATAGTCCATTACCTCTCCCAAGCCTATCACTTTTGGATGATCAACAAATTGTGATAATTCCTTCGCTCCAAGACTCGCCCCGGAGGTTTCCAAATCCGTTGCCGGAACACATGAAGGAAGGGCGACAAAGGTATTAAAGGGTAAGTCCTCAACACTATCAAGGATATATTGAATTCCCTTAACCCCCAGGACATTAGCGATTTCATGGGGGTCAACCACAGCGGTCGTTACACCATGGGAAAGAAGAAGCGAACAGAATTCTTCCGGACAAAGATGCGAGCTTTCAATATGAACATGCCCGTCAATCAAGCCCGGAACAACATACTTGCCGCTTAAATCCAGTTCTGTTTCCGCTTCCCCGAACTTCCCGATACCCACAAAATTACCCCGATGGATTCCAATGTCCGTTTCATGGATTTCTCCTGAAAAGACATTAACTAACTTAGCATGTTTAAGAACTAAGTCAATCTTAGCCAGGCCGCGGGCCTCATCCATTCTCTGCTTAAAGCTTGGCATTATCAATCTACTCTCCCCACTCATACGCTTCCCCCCGCTGTCCATGGCTCCGGGGACACTAAGTCCATCCATAAACGGCGGATGTACGCTGCAGACCACGAGTGCTGTGTGGCAAGCCCCCTACACAAGGCCTATCCTTTTCATGACCCGGTTCAAACTTCGAGTCGAGCTTATCTTAAGCTTGGGAACATCTATCGTCAGCAGCTGCCGATCTTTCATAACTATTTGTCCATCCACCATGGTCAGACGTACGTCAGAGGAAACTGCCTGATAGACTAATTGTGAATAAACATCCACATGCTCGACCGGCCAAGTGTGTAACCCCTGCAAACTTACCGCTGCCAAATCTGCTTTTTTCCCAACTTCCAGACTTCCCAGATCATGTTCATGACCGATTGCACGGGCACCGCCAAGGGTCGCCATTTCAAAAACCTCACGCGCAGGCATAACGGTCGGTCCATGCAACGGTTTCTGAATTAGGGCCGCATGCCGCATTTCCCGGAACCCATCCAGATTATTGCCGCAGGGCGCCCCGTCCGCACTTAAAGAAACCTCTGCCCCGCGTTTCATAAGTTCGGGAATCGGCGCGATTCCCGAGGCCAGTTTCAAATTTGAGGAGGGACAATGAGAAATCCTCGTCTTGGTCTGGACCAAAATTTCCTTTTCCGCCTCATCAAGCCAGATGCAATGGGCTAATATCAGCTTTGGACCGGTTAAACCGACTTTATCCAAATAGACAATATTGCGCATCCCTCGCGTACTCTCTACAACCTGGATTTCTGATCGGTTTTCGGAAGCATGTGTATGCACAAACGCATTTTTTGCACGGGCCAAACGCGAAACCTCTTTTAATAATGTATCCGTACAGGAAATAACGAAACGGGGGGTAAACGCAACTTCGAGCCGCCCATTTCCTTTTCCGTGATATTTTTCATATAAATCGACGCTTTCTTGCAGAGAGTTTTCCGTCGTTTCTTGTAAGGAAGCCGGAAGATCCCCATTGCAGTCATCCATCATAACCTTTCCGCTCAAAGCTCTCAAGCCGCTGGCCAGGATCGCCTCAAAGGCATGTTCTGTATGATGCACGGTTTCCATATCCACAATCGTCGTTGTCCCTCCCAGGAACAATTCTCCGATGCCTAATAAAGCGGAGTCATATAGGGATTCCGGATCATGTCCGCCTTCCAGCGGCCAAATTCGCTGTCTAAGCCAATCTAAAAGCTCCAGGTCATCCGCCTGACCTCGATATAATGTCTGACACAAATGTATGTGAGTTTGAATCAAACCAGGTATCAGTAAATCTCCATTCAGGTCGATTATTTGATCAGCAGGCTGTTCAATGACCCCGCCAACTGCTGCGATCTGCGTGTCATCCACCAGCAGATCACCTTGGATAACCTCACGTCCAGCATTCATGGTTACAATAGTTGCATTCTTAAAGAGCACACGCATCCTATTTCCACCCTTCCACTTGCATGCCAAAGGCGCTCTTCACCAATCAAAAGGCGCCAAGCATTTTCGTATTTCATACCCGAGCCCGCAACGTGCCATGCGCAGCATTCGATGTGCGATAGTTGAGTCTCAAATCATCGCACATCGAACTCTGATCAAAGACACACATCTTCCTGGCTATTAATATAAAAGATTAATGTCCGCCACCAATTACAAAATGAACAATAAAGAGGAATGTGAAGAGATACAACACTAGATTGTTTTCCTTATGCCTTCCAGCGAGCAATTTGATGATCGTATAAGACATAAACCCAAACGCAATTCCTTGAGCGATAGAGGAGGTTAAAGGCATCATCACGATAGTCAAAAAGGCCGGCAAAGCTTCTGTAAAGTCATCAAACTTGATATGAACTACTTCACTCATCATCATGGTACCAACCAATATAAGGATAGGCGCAGTTGCTTCTCCTGGGATTAAGCCGACAAGCGGAGCAAAAATAAGCGATACCAGAAATAGACCAGCAACCGTGACTGCAGTTAACCCGGTCTTTCCACCTTCTGCTACACCGGAAGCACTCTCAATATAGGATGTAACGGTCGGTGTTCCAGCGGCGGCTCCAAACATTGTTCCAAAAGAGTCTGCCATTAGGGCTTTCCCGGCACGTGGCAGATTTCCATTTTTGTCTAGAAGTCCTGCCTTCCGTGATACTCCTAGTAATGTTCCAATATTATCAAATAAATCGACTAGCGTAAATGCAAATAGGATAGAAATCAATCCGTAGCTTACAGCTCCTATAATATCAAGCTGAAGCGCCACTGGAGCAATGACTGTAAACGGATTAGTAACTGATACAATACTTGACAAACCCGTTGGTAATGAGGAATAACCCATAAGCATGCTGAAAAGAGTTGTCAGTAAAATACCGATCAGTAAGCCACCTTTGACTCTTCTGGCTATGAAAAATCCAGTGACAATCAAACCAAAAACAGTCACAATTGCACTTCCCGATTTCATATCGCCTAATGTCACGAATGTGTTGGAGTCAGCAACGACAATTCCGCCATTCTTAAGTCCGATAAACGCAATAAATATACCAATACCTACTCCAATTGAGAGACGAAGAACTTCAGGAATTCCTTCAATAATCCATTCCCGAACTTTAGTGACAGTCATTAAGAAAAAGACAACTCCTGAAATAAAGACGGCACCTAGAGCAGTTTGCCAAGGAAGCCCCATGCCTAGAACAACGGTGTACGTAAAGAACGCATTTAGCCCCATACCGGGAGCTAACGCGATAGGATAGTTCGCATACAAACCCATAATCAAGGTGCCGAAAGCTCCGGCAATTGCCGTTGCCGCAAACGTTGCATTAATAGGCATTCCTGCATCCGCCAAAATATTAGGATTTACAAACAAGATATAGGCCATGGTAACAAAGGTTGTTATTCCGGCCAGAATTTCCGTACGCACGGTGGTACCCATTTCTGTCAAGTGAAAGAATCGATCTAATAACCCTATTGGTTCGTTTGCAGGTGGCTTTTTCTGATTGTTATTCGTAACGGTTGACATGAACAGCCCTCCCATTAAGATGGATTTAGCCTATTTTTTACTTAGTCTGTAGTTTAATCAAATCCAAGGAATATTATTAGTCCTATCGCCTACCCTCTGAGTTGGTACTGGTCACCTCCTTCTTCTCTGCTAACCCTTCCAGAATCTTTTCCGGCGTCGCTGGCAAAGATGTAATTCTCACTCCCACAGCATCATCAATAACATTGATGATAGCCGCAACGGTCGGAAGCATCGCGCGTTCGCCGAGTCCCTTAGCACCAAAAGGACCGGTGCATTCCGGATCTTCCACAAAAAAAGCTTCTATGTCAGGCACATCTAAGGCCGTGGGAATCAAATAACTGGAAAGCGCCGGATTCTTGATCCTGCCCTCGTGTAATTCCAGGTCCTCAAGTAAAGCATGCCCTATTCCCTGGGTTACTCCGCCAGCGATCTGCCCTTCCACTTGAGTTTGATTCAGGGCTTTTCCTACGTCATGAACTGCAACCACTTTGAGAACTCGGACTATACCGGTCTCAGTATCTACTTCAACTTCAGCCATTTTTTCACTCTTTATTTTTTCGCACACAAAAAAGCAACCTCTATTGCAAGACTCTATGGCCATCTCTGGCTCATAGAGAAGCAATTCCGGTTGCTTCGTAGAAACCCCTGATCCAATTATCAAGGATATATGAGTTAAAGAACATTATTTAATTGTATAACGATTAACGCATGTCATTAGATTTAACATTTACTTAACAATATACAAATTCGATAGATATCTGAATTATCCTTCTTTAAAAACGAAAATATATACTTACATTTATGTTAAAACCACCCAACCAAACGTGTGTCTACTATAATTTTAGTGCACCTGTCCCCGCGTTTTACCCCGACGATGAGCTTGGCGCTCCGATATACTCTTGCAGCTTCGCAATTGCTTTCCGCCGTAAACCTTCATGTTAAAGATACTATGTAATCACTCTATTCATTGCCCCTCAGGGGACTAATCAGACCGGATTCCAGAATACTTAATAAAACTGCGGCCCCAAGAGCACGTGCTTTCTCAGAAATCGTCCAACAATACTCTTCTTGCCCACGAGGATCAATATCCCCAATCTTGACATTTGCAGAAATAGGGGTATTTGTCCTTAATAACCCTCTTAAAACACCATCAATCAGGGTTACGACATTTGCAGTCTGTATGCCATCATCGATTTCTCCCAGACAATCTCCTGCTAAAACCTGGTCTCCGATATCTCGCTTTGCTCGAAAGACCCCCGTCTTGGTAGAATAAACAACCCGATCTTTAGAAATACCCTTGATCTCGCCCGGAATACCTGTATTGGGTTGAGCCGATCCCGAATAAATAATCCTGCCCAGATTATGACCGCGGTTAGTTTCTATGACGATATCCACATCATCGCCTGCTGTAAAACCCGGTCCCAAGCCAATCGTCATCGGGGCCATCCCCCGCTTCGTTCCTAAGTTTTTCTTGGCCATGATGGCATCGACCAATATCAAAGGTTTCACTACGGATAACATTTCAAGATTAGGGTCGACTAAGACTGGAATTTCCCCTGCCTGCCAGGCAGCTTGACAATCTGAAGCCGCTGACTCTGCACGGCATGCCGTGATTCCTTCAACTTGCCACCGGCCTTCTTCAATGGCCGTCCCAAAACATACCGGCCAGCGAACCATTAGGGGGTTTGCTACTTCCGTCATCACCACTCGAAAACCGGCTTTAGCCAAAGCCCAGCCTACTCCCGAAGCTTGTTCCCCTGCTCCACGGATTAATACTACCGGTCCATTCATATGTATCTTATTCATCTGCTCGTTTCTCCTTGTCCACGTGTTTATCAAATAACACTTGGTATTGCTCCGGAGTATCGACGTCGTAAAATAAGCTTTCCCCGACGGGAAACTTGTGCCACCGCTCCGGGTATCGATTTAAAACAACTTTTCCGCCTTGCTCCCCTTGGAGTTCTGAAAGTTCCGGAATATATCGTTTATGAAAAAACACAGGTGATCCCGTTTTTTCCCCAGCCATCGGTACAAGAAAGTCCGGCAAGAACCTAAGTACCTCATCCAAGCAGTCCGAAAGCTCGTGAACCGTTATTCCCACCTGGTCTCCGGGTAAGAATGCCAAACTATGTACATCACTGCCCAGATCTTGTAACCCTATCTTAATTGTCTCAGCTAATGGTCGAGGGCCAGGGGCATAATGCCAAATTCCACCCCGTTCTTCGAATTCTTTTTTATCATCTTCCGAAATATACGTTTCAATGGGTTGCCGTGAAACGACATGGATTTCAATCCTGCATTGAGAAGAGACGCTCTTTTGAAGTTTGATGGCCTCAATAACAGTTTGTAAAACATGCCCCAGCACAGTCGTCTTTTTCCAGGGAAGTGCGAGTTTGTCCCGACCCATTCGAGTAGCTAAACCTGCTGCCATTACCACAAATCTAACCATTGGAGTTCTCCTTCCTTGGCATCCCCTGCAGCTATGCGCAAATGCTTCGGTCTCTTTGCCGCGATAGAGTTTTGTTTTATATCTTTCCATCTACCTGAAAGATCCTTTAAGATATCCAACGAACTCCTCGGATCATTTACACTTTCCTTCACAAGGTCTTTTCCAGAGCCATTGAATAGAATAACCCAAGACATATGAGCATATTGCGACGCAAATACAGGTGACTTTAAAAAATAATGCCACGCACTTTCCGCATTCCAAACGTCCCCTGGAAGATCCATACAACGATGATATCTATGAATGTCTTCAGATTGCAGAGTCCTTCCCCACAACCCACGATCTGACACTAACACTGCACAATCAGTAAGCTTTGGTATTTGCGGTTCATAAGACTCCCAGCACTTTAACTTGTGCCCCCGGGCTCCATCTCCTTCAATCACCCAATACCGTTGCCGCAGGTTGTCCACTGCAATCCCCTCATCGACAGCTGTGACCGGCGGACCAATCCATTTTCCGGTTTCATCCTCTGTTCTATCATACCAAAACCAAGCACCTTGCGCTTTTTGGGGCGGAGGATTGAGATTTTTCCAAAGAATCATATGATCCTCCGGATATACTTTTGTTGTAGTCGTTGCCACAACCGGAAAACCCAGTGACTCAATTTCATGAGCCAGCGTTTTGAGACATGTAGTTTTACCGCCGGCCCCAATGAACGTAGTAACCTGTAACCGATGAGTCATATTCCAGAGACTACCGCTTCCGCTAACCAAACCTAAACTTAACCTTGTTGCTGAACTGGTCATAGTTTCTCCTATTTTAATTGGTCATTCTCTGAAGTAGGGGCAATTTACGAATTGCCCCTACGCTCATACATAGTTTACGTTAGTTTCTTATATAGTTCAAGTATCATGGAAAATACAACTATTTTCTATAAGGAGTTTCTTTTAAAGGCAAAGAACACCTTAGCTTACCATCAAGCTTGTAGTAAGCGGATGCAACGGCTGGTGCTGTTGGAATAGACGAGATCTCACCCACCCCTTTAGCCCCATACGCTAAAGGAGAAGAGTTCTTCTCAATAATCACTGATTCAACTTCAGGCATTTCTGTCGAACGTAAGAGCCCTAATTTGGCATACTTAACCGCCGGCACACCATTAACGAGAGGGAAATCCTCGCGCAAAGCATATCCCAAACCCATGCATACTCCGCCTTCAATCTGTCCCTCGATGACTTTCGGGTTAATAGCCCTTCCCACATCATGAGCAGCCACAACCTTTTCAACCATGCCCTGCTCATTGAGTAAAACAACATGTGTCGCATAGCTATAGGCAACGTGGCTAATCGGGTTCGGCTTATCTGAATCCATGGGGTCAGTCTTCCCAAAATATTCTCCATAAAATTCCTGGCCTTCTAAGTCCGCAATTGAGGAATCATGCATGGCTTGTTGTAACTTTAGAGCTGCTTGGCGCACAGCCTCACCACTGAACATGGTTTGGCGCGAAGCCGTTGTTGTACCGGAATTTGGAGTCAGACAAGTGTCGGGCGCACCAACTTCAATCACTTCCAGTGGCAATCCAGTGGCTTCATGGACAATCTGAGTTGCGATCGTGGCAAAACCCTGCCCGATACAGGCTGCACTCGTGAGAACTAAGGCTTTTCCATTGGAGACTTTTATTTTTACCCGTCCCGTATCCGGAAGACCTACCCCAATTCCGGTGTTTTTCATAGCACAAGCAATTCCTGCCGCATAAGGGTGGGACTCATAAACTTCACGAACCGCCCGTAATGTTTCCTTGATTGCCGTACCTTCATCCGCAATCTGACCCGTTGAATTTACCATCCCTGGTTCTAAGGCGTTGAGGTAGCGAATTTCCCATGGGGAAATTCCTACCTTTTCAGCTAAGAGATCCATATTGGTCTCAGCCGCAAAAGAGGACTGGGGAACACCGAAACCTCGAAAGGCACCTGCCGGTGGATTATTGGTATAAACACAAAGTCCGGTAATCTCTACATTGTCGATTTGATAAGGACCGCTGGCATGGGTGCATGCCCGCTGCAGAACAGCCGTGCCTAATGAAGCATAAGCTCCGGTATCGGCGACAATCCTGGCAACCATAGCCGTCAATTTTCCTTTTTCATCGCATCCGGTGGTAACTTCCAATTCCATGGCATGTCGCTTGGGATGAACTAAGATACTTTCCTGGCGCGTGAAGGTAAGCTTGACAGGTTTTTGGGTTTTAACAGCAAGCAGAGCCGCATGGTGCTGGACACTTAAATCCTCTTTGCCGCCAAATCCGCCGCCTACCAGCTTACTGATTATACGGACTTTTTCTTCAGGCAGACCGAGCATTGCCATAATGCCATGCTGGTCATCATAAACACTTTGATCCCCTACATAAACAGTAACTCCACCGTCTTCCTGAGGGATAGCTAAGGCACTTTCCGGTTCCATGAAGGCATGTTCAGTCGGGGGGGTTGAATAGCGGTTCGTGACCACATGCGCGGATTTAGCCAGGGCTTCCTCAGTATTCCCGCGCTTAATCTTAGTTACGCTCAACAAATTCCCTTTCTCATGAATCCGGGGAGCCTGATCCTCAAGGGCTTCCGTCGGGCTAAGTATCGGTTTAAGCTCTTCATACTCCACTTTGATCAATTTAACGGCTTCTCTGGCTTGTTCTTTGGTTTGAGCGGCAACAATAGCAATAGCATCTCCTACATACCTTGTCTCTTCTCCGATCGAAACCATTGTCGGCCAATCATGGAAAATATGTCCATGATGGCGGTCTGCCGGGATATCCTCCGCGGTTAAAGCCGCTTCTACACCAGGATAAGCACGAGCCTCGGAAACATCCACTGATTTGAGAACAGCCCGGGGATATTTTGCCCTTAAGACCGCAGCGTGAAGCATATTATCCACATGCATATCATCCACATATTGTCCTGTTCCCATGGCTTTTTCACGGGCATCCACACGTTGGATGCTGGTGCCGACTCCAGCCCCGGACTGTAGAGATTTGGGATTAATTTCTCCTCGTAAAACTTGTCCTGCTAAGAATATTCCTTTTTCAATTTTTATATAGCCTGTGCAGCGGCAAATATTTCCGCGAATACTCTGCTTAATCTCTTGGTCAGTTGGGTTCGGATTCTTATCCAGTAAAGCTTTAGCAC
Source organism: Desulfosporosinus youngiae DSM 17734 (assembly GCF_000244895.1). Classification (NCBI taxonomy): domain Bacteria; kingdom Bacillati; phylum Bacillota; class Clostridia; order Eubacteriales; family Desulfitobacteriaceae; genus Desulfosporosinus; species Desulfosporosinus youngiae. The sequence goes on along the minus strand of NZ_CM001441.1, from coordinate 1,301,951 downwards.
TTATAATCATTCCAGGTATACAAAAACCGCATTGAACAGCGCCGGCTTCAGCAAATGCCCAAGTATAAGCTTCCTTTTCGTGCTCAGATAAACCTTCAATGGTCAGAAGCTTTTTACCGGAAGCCTTAGCAACTGTCAATATACAAGCACGCATCGCCTTCCCATCGGCCAAAAGCATACAAGCGCCGCAGGCTCCTTCTCCACACCCATTTTTCAGTGAAGTAACCTGTAAATCATCTCTCAAAAAATCCAGAAGGTTTTTATCCTCTTGTACAGTGTGGACTGTACCATTAATATCAATACTATACATTGTTACCCAACCTTTCTCTTAAGGAATGGCTTACGGGATAAATAGATCCCAGTGGGTTTATCTACCCTTAGCTGTCCGCCCTGGACAACTTGTTTTCCACGCAGGAAAACGTGGATCGCTTGACCACTCTGTTTAAAACCTTCAAAAGGGGTATAATCGACTTGCTGGTGCAGTTCGTCCGCCCTTATTACGGTGGAGATACGTGGGTCCCAAACAACAAGGTCGGCATCACTTCCAGGAGCTATCGTTCCTTTTCGGGGAAATAATCCAAAAAGTTTTGCCGCATTGGTAGAAGTCAGGGCTATAAACTCGTTTAAGGTTAACTTACCGGCTGAAACTCCATAGGTATACAACAATCCCATGCGGGTTTCAACTCCGGCCGCACCATTTGGGATTTTGCTGAAATCATTTAAGCCCTTATCTTTTTGACCTATATAGTTAAGCGCGCAGTGGTCCGTAGCTACAACATCTAAAACCCCGGCTTTCAAGCCCGACCATAACCTTTCCTGATGCTGAACTGGACGCAAAGGCGGTGAAATCACATATTTGGCACCATTAAAACCCTCTGCACTATAATAGCTGTCATCTAACAAAAGATACTGGGGGCAGGTTTCCGCGTAAACTTCCTGCCCTTTCATCCTCGCATTATTCACCGCCTGAAGTGCACCGCTGCTGGTCAGATGGACAATATAGAGCGGAGCCCCCGCTAACTGAGCAAGGGTAATCACCCGGGAAGTCGCCTCCTCTTCAACCACCGGCGGTCGTGACAGCGGATGATAGAACGGAGAGGTTTTGCCCTTTGCTACATGTTCATGAACTAAATCATAGACGATGTCGCCATTCTCACAGTGCACACAGACAAGCGCCCCAAATTCTCCTGCTTGGCGTAAAGCTTGCAATAAGGCCCCATCGTCAACTTGCAAGATGCTCTTATAAGCCATATAAAGCTTAAAGGATGGTACGCCATCCTGGTGAATCAACTCTGACATTTCTTGCGCAATGGATTCGTTCCAATCTGTGATCGCCATATGAAAACCATAGTCCGCAAAACATTTGTCTTTAGCTTTTCTATGCCAATTCATTAAACCTTCTTTTAGGGTTTCTCCTTTAAATTGAGTGGCAAAATCGATGATAGTTGTAGTCCCGCCCATTACAGCAGCTTTTGTACCAGATTCAAAGTCATCAGATGTCGAAAAATCTCCCATCGGGAGATCAAAGTGGGTATGAGGATCAATACCTCCTGGAAACAAAAAACAGCCATCCACATCTATTGCCTGGTCACCAGGTTGCTTGATATCGCAGCCAATGGCTGCAATTCTCTCGCCTTCAATGCGGACGTCTGCTTGATATACATCTGCAGCCGTAACAATAGTTCCACCGTTTAATACTATACCCATGTTTCATTTCTCCTTAAGGGAAATCTCCTCATCCTGGGGCACAAATATTATGGAAACTTCCTCAGTTGTTAATCTGAAGAATCTATCTGTCTTTTATCGTTTAACATTTTAAGTAGGTATCTTTTGGGCAGTTATCCTTCGTCTGATCACTGACTGCCAAATCTCTAACTGCCGTTCAGGTTAAAGGCAACCAACATTGAAACTACTGCCCTTGGATACAGAATGACGCAGATCGCTTCCCGAGAGGAATCGTCTCTGCGCTCATCTTAATCTCAAAAAGCTACTTTACTAACGGTTTGCTCTTGTCATTCAGGAGTAGCCGCCCATGCCGCTAAGGCGGCACCAGCAGAGGATGAAAGCGAGAGCGTTCCCGGGTCGGGCAGCTTCGCCCACATCCGCTCACCGCAGCACTCCGAGGCTGGCCCACTCGCCGGTGCGGGACTTCGCCAAACCTCCGGGTAATACCTGATGTGAACCTGTGGCTACGTTTCCCCGCACCGTTTTGTGGGCTTTTACCGCCTCTCCATGCAATGGGTTCGCTTCCGTGGACAAAGCTGCCCTGCTTACGGGTCTGGGGATTCTTCCGCAGGTCTTTAGGGTCTTTTCCAGTGTGGGCTGGCCTAACACTCTAAACATTTATTTGTTAGCGGCCTATACTTGAGATGAAGAATTAAACTCCATCTCAAGTATTTAATTTAACCGATTCAGGAACTAGCTGAAGTAAAGATCCCTTGGATTTTCACCTATACCCGCCCCTGTTTTACGGATATATATGGGTTCCGGTCTTACCGGCAACAGCTTCTTCCAGCGATTCAGGATTGGTGATGATCGCTTCTTTTCCGCCATTTTCTAAAAAGTTGATAACAGCCTGAATCTTTGGCAGCATGCTTCCCGGAGCAAAATGGTTTTCAGCCACGTACTGCTTAAGCTCAGACAGAGTTACCTTATCTAACGCTTTTTCATCAGGCTTGCCATAATTCAAATATACCGTAGGCACGCCTGTTGAAATAATTAGAACGTCTGCTTTAATATCCGCAGCCAAAAGACTGGTAGCAAAATCTTTATCGATAACTGCGTCAATCCCTTGTAATAACCCGTCTTCACGTTTGATGACAGGAATTCCGCCGCCGCCAACACTGATAACACAATAGCCATCGCGTACCAGTTTATTGATTACATTCTTTTCCACAATCTCTTGAGGAAGAGGAGAAGCGACCATCCGGCGATACCCTCTGCCAGCATCTTCAATCATAACCCATGAGGGGTTATTTTTTTGGATCTCTTCAGTCTGCTCTTTGGTGTAAAAAGAGCCGATGGGTTTCGTAGGTTTTTGAAAAGCAGGGTCATTTTCTGAGACAACGACTTGAGTTACAACTGTAACAGCCGTTTTGTCCATACCCCGTTTCCTGAATTCATTATCCAGTGCTTGCTGGATTTGATAGCCGATAGCTCCTTGGGTATCTGCTCCGCAGCTGACCAGAGGCACCTGATGCATTGCTGCAACATCCTTAGCGATTTCAGACCTTCTTAAGATAAACCCTACTTGTGGACCATTGCCATGAGTAACAATCACTTCATAGCCCTGCTCGATCATTCCCACAATATGTTTGGCTGTTTCAACAACAGCCTCATATTGATCCTCAACGGTCGCATGCGCGTTATCACGAATCAGAGAATTTCCACCAATTGCTACGACAGCTAAAGTACTCACAATTATTTTCCACCTACCAACAATGTCATAACAGCTTTAGCTGTATGCAAACGGTTTTCTGCAGCATCATAAGCGATGGAATGTGGTCCATCAATAACAGCATCTTCAACTTCGTTGTTGCGGTCAGCAGGTAAAGCATGCATATACATGACATCTTTGCTGGCAGTAGCCATTTTAGCCTCAGTACACTTCCAGCTCTTATTGGCAACAAGAGCATCATCAATAACTGCAGTTGCACCGGTAACGGAAGCACCTGTTTGGTCGGTAACCCAGTTGCCCCAGCTCTTAGGAATAACGATATCGGCATCTTTGTAAGCTGCAGCCTCGTCGTGAGTAATTGTGAGAGTACCGCCATGTTTCTCGGCATTAGCTTTAGCTTGTTCAATAACCCACTCAGGAAGCTCCCAGCCTTTTGGATAAGCAAGCCATACATCCATGCCATAACGAGGGAAGAGCAGAACTTGAGTTACAGGCACTGAAATTGGTTTCTTATGGCTCTCAGCGTAAGCCCAGATGATCGAAATCTTTTTGCGGCGTAAATCGGGGAGCTTCTCTTTAATCGTCATTAGATCTGCTAAACCTTGGAATGGGTGGTAAAGGTCACATTGTAAGTTCATGATCGGTGCAGAAGACCATTTTGCCATTTCATTTAAGTAGGCATTTCCGCGACCCCAGTTACAATAACGGCAAGCAATCATGTGTCCAAAACGGGAAAGAATAATAGCGGTATCTTTAGCAGTCTCACCATGAGCAACTTGCATGCTGCTGGAATCCAAGAATCCTGCATGACCACCCAATTGAGCCATACCGGCTTCCATTGAGTTTCTGGTGCGGGTAGATTGCTCAAAGAACATCAAAAATCCGGTTTTATTGGTCAGGTAAGGTGTATCTTCGCCCATTGCAAACTTTCTCTTAAGATCCAAAGAGACGTCAAGCATTGTATCTAATTCTTCTTTAGTAAAGTCCTCTAAATTCAGAAAATGTCTTCCTCTAAATACAGTATTCATTTATTATTTCCCCCTAATTAATAATGTTTTACTTATTAAAGTAGCCAATCATGACTACAAACCCAATAAATTTCGTCGTGCTGCTTACTTTTTAATCCCTACTAAATTCTCTGTATCTTTCGGCATTTTATCAGCATATTCCTTAACATAAATTGTAGGAATTGCTGCATACATAGCTGCACAATCAACCAGTTCCTTTTTCCAGGTCCGCTCATTGGGAGCATGTGCCTGGTCTTCATGTCCTGGTCCGAAACCAATACAAGGGATGCCATAACGTCCCATGATGGAAACTCCGTTTGTAGAGAAAGTCCACTTGTCAACGACCGGATCTTTACCGAATAATCCTTTATAAGCATCTGTAAGAGTGCTGGTGACAGGGTGTCCTTCTTCAATCAGCCAAGTTGGGAAATAGCATTCGGTTGGATAAACCAGATCCGTATAGGAAGGTCTATCATACATGTACATGGTTACTTCCGCATTAGCAGCTTTAACTGAAGGAAGGTTTTTGATTTGCTGAACTGCATATTCCCATGTTTCTCCTGCGGTTAAGCGGCGATCAACGGAAATCCAGCAGCTGTCAGCCACTGCACAGCGTGAAGGGGATGTATGGAAGATTTCAGAAACTGTCAGGCTGCCTTTGCCGAGGAATGGATGGTCCATGAGGTTTTCATGCAGGCTGCGAAGTTCTTGGAGAATCGGAGCCATTTTGTAAATAGCATTGTCACCGCGCTCAGGAGCAGAACCATGGCAGCTGACTCCTTTTGTCATTACCTTAATTTCCATCCGGCCACGATGTCCGCGATAAATCTTTCCATCTGTCGGTTCAGTAATTACTACAAATTCCGGTACAACTTTATCTTCATTAATAATGTACTGCCAGCATAATCCATCACAATCTTCCTCTTGAACGGAGCCGACAACAACCAGTGTATAATCATCTTCTAAACCGAGATCCTTAATAATTTTACCTGCATAAACCATGGATGCCATTCCGCCGATTTGGTCAGAAGCACCACGGCCGATAATGATCTCATCATCTTCGAAGCCCTTATAGGGATCATACTGCCAGTTATCTAAATTTCCTACACCAACAGTATCAATATGAGCATCCATAGCAATTAGGTGTTTTCCATGACCGATATAACCAAGAACGTTCCCTTGTGGGTCAATCTCAACTTTATCAAAGCCGACTTTTTCCATCTCTTCTTTGATGCGAAGTACAGTCCCTTTTTCATCACAGCTTTCACCTGGGATGGCGATAAGGTCTCGTAGAAACCGACTCATTTCCGGCTCGTATTTTTTAGCCAGTTCGAGAACTTTAGCAAATTCCATTGTTAAATTAATCCCCTTTCAATACCTTAATTAATTGGTGATGGCCTAATCACTGATTCGATGATTTTGGTTTACATGGATTTAAACATTGCAAGAACCATGCCAAACCTTAACCGGGCATAAAACGTTTTTTTATTGTGATTAGACGTTATCTTTCCCCGGAAATCATTCTATTATCACAATGCTCTAATCTCATTTTGAGACACTTACTCAACCAATTGAAACGACTAAATCTCTGAAACTATTGCCAATTCGACAATCTTCGGGTTCAGTCTCATTTTGATACAAAAGTCTAGCTTTGAAACGGGTATTAACCAGAATTTGGAGCGTAATTTTTAGGAAAAGGTTCGATTCTCACCGATTTCGTATTCCTTAATCTTACGATAGAGAGATGCCCTGCTAATTCCTAATAATTTAGCCGCATCTTCCTTATGTCCATTAGCATTTACGAAGGTTAATGCCCTCTTGATAGCCTCCCGCTCCAACACTTTGAGATTTAAAGACAAATCTTTGCTCTCGGTTTGCTCTTCGATTTTGATTCTTTTCGGTAACGTATCTGCCGTGATCATACCCCCGGCCACCATAGTCACGCAGTATTCTATGACATTCCCTAATTCCCGTACATTTCCCGGCCATGTATAGCGGGATAAAATGTCTATTGCTTCCGAAGTAATACCGCTAACCGACCTATCAGTCACGACGGAGTAATAATCTAAGTAAAATTGGGTTAGAATCGGGACATCCTCTAAACGTTCACGCAGCGGAGGGATCGTTAAGGGAATAACATTCAAACGATAGTAGAGATCTTCTCTGAACTCCCCCGTTTTAACCATGTTATCCAAGTCCCTGTGAGTAGCGGCAATCACACGAACGTCTACGGGAATTGAGCGGGTACTGCCAATACGCTCAACTCTTCGTTCCTGCAGTACTCTCAAGATCTTTACCTGCAAGTGAAGCGGCATATCCCCAATTTCATCTAAAAAAAGCGTACCATTATGTGCGAGTTCAAACTTCCCCAGTTTTCCGCCACGCTTAGCACCCGTAAACGATCCTTCTTCATATCCGAACAATTCACTCTCCAGCAAATTCTCAGGGATAGCGCCGCAGTTGATAGCGATAAACGTATGCCCTTTTCTTTTACTGCTCTGATGAATTGCTCTGGCGAACAGTTCTTTCCCTGTTCCGCTTTCTCCCTGAATCAAGAGGGTTGCCTTACTAGGCGCTACATGCAAGGCCAGAGCTTTTATTTCTCTCATCTTCTTGGACTCTCCGATAATTTGAGAGAAATGGGTTTCAATATCATTGACAGTAGCAGCTTTGACTAATCTCTTAATTTGCTGAAGATCTCTCAGAGCAATGACTGCACCTTCAATAGTTCCGTCCTTTTTAATAGGCATGACATCACAGTAAAGTTGTGTGGCCACCCTCTTTCCTTGGATGTTTCCAGAAAACGTTTCACCGCGTTCTACGGCAAGCCAAAGCTTTTTATTATCCAACAAGTGATATAAAGCCTGTTCCTGTTGCGCATCAATGTCCAACAATTTAGCGGCCAACGTATTATAGTGGGTCACCTGCTGCTGATCATTAACTAACAAAATTCCATCATGCAACAAATTCAGCACGGTCACTAATTGGCTTGTCAGAAGCTCCCGGTCATGGTTTTGTTGAATTTCTGCCGCCTTTCCTACGAGGAGATCAGCCATCTTTTCCAAAAAAAGCAGGAGGGATTGCTTGTTATCTATTAGACGCTTTGTTTGTTCCTCATCAAAGCTGACTAATCCGATAACCCCTATGATTTGTTCTCCAATGCGTATGGGTATAGCCACTTCTGCAAACTCCATACAGTTTCCCTTACAGGGACAAGGCTGGCAGAGTTCATTAAAGCCAGGATTGTCAATAATAACCGGCTTTCCTGTTTTAATAACATGCCGATAGACAAAACCATCGTCCATAGGTCCGCCGCATTGGCTTTTATACTTTCCTGTTCCGGCGATCCGGATTAGGTTGGCATCCGCAATTTCAACTTCAATTTTCAAAGCTGCGGCAATTGCGTCAGCAGTTTGTTGGACCGTACTCTTAATATTGCGCAGGTAATTCAACATGCTTTACACCCCATATTATTAGCTATAACATACATTATATGCAATTTTCCGCCCTATTTCGCTTAGTTCCTACTCAATAACTCTTCTAAGTATACAGCATTTTGAAATGGAAAAGGAAGCACCTTATCTCAAAAGAGTGCTTCCTTTTCTTATCATTCAAGCTTAGATTAACGTCCCCCTGAAGGCAACTCTCCATCCCATACGATACTCCGATATTTATATGGATCAGTATTCCCTTCTGTGTTAAATACCAAAACATGAGACTTCTCGTCCAGCTGGAGTGCTTCTCGTGCTTCTTTAAAAGAATCATCGATCATGAGCACACTGAGCAATCCTGTGGTCACTGCTCCGGATTCGCCGGAGATCACTTTTGGATCCCCAAGCAAAGGATTAGCCAGCACTCTCATACCTTTCGCCGCTACCCAGTCAGGAGAAGAAACAAACATATCACTGTAATCCCGCAGGATATTCCAACCAATAGGATTTGGTTCTCCACAAGCGAGTCCTGCCATCACCGTAGCCATTTCACCGCCAACTACCCGGGGGTTACCGTCGGCTGCAAGCGCTGATTTGTATAAACAATCCGCTTGATCTGCTTCGACAATGACGGTTTTGGGACGATTTTCCTTAAATAAAGAGGCAAAATAGCCTTGTACAGATCCTGCTAAAGCACCGACTCCAGCCTGCACAAAAATATGGGTCGGTTTTTCTACACCAAGCGTATTCAACTGGTCCAGGGACTCTGCCGACATTGTTCCATACCCTTGCATGATCCAAGTAGGAATCTCCTCGTACCCTTCCCAGGCAGTATCCTGAACAACAACCCAGCCATGCTTTTCGGCTTCTTCAGCTGTCATACGTACGGCATCATCATAATTCATATCCGTGATCTCAGCAAATGCGCCTTCTGACCTAATTCGTTCGAGCCGGTATTGAGAAGAACCTTTGGGCATATAGACCACGGATTTTTGACGTAATTGCCGGGCAGTCCAGGCAATTCCCCGGCCATGATTTCCGTCAGTCGTAGTAGCAAAGGTGATATCGCCTAACTGTTTCTTAACCTCCGGCGATGTCAGAACTTCGAAAGGCAGTTCGTTAATATCTTTGTTGAGCCGCTGAGCCAAGTATCTCCCAATCGCATATGAACCACCAAGAGCCTTAAACGCATTTAGTCCGAATCGATACGACTCATCTTTGACATAGATTCCGCCAACGCCTAAATTGTTAGCCAGCTTGCTTAGTTGACGAAGGGGCGTAGGTTGGTAATCCGGAAATGTCATGTGAAAATTGATCGCCTTATCAATCGCCTGTTTGTTAAAAAGTTCAGTTGGAACACCAGTCCCATATTTCTTCAGCATGCTATTTTTCGTCCATTGAATTCTATCATTCATGATTTATACCTCTCCCTTTTTTCATATTGTGCAATAAAACGGAACATTTAATACGGTATTGAAAAACAATTTCTTGTTTTAGCTATTGACCTTCTATCTCCCCCTAAACCAATTCATTGACCATGACACCACAACCATTATCTTATGCAATTTTCGTGCCAACTAACGCATCAGAGGACGGTCCATTGACAGGTTTTGGGATGGAGTACCTCTGCTTTGGCCCTGCGAAGAAACGTAAAAAGATTATACCTCATAGGAAACCGATCATTTAGAAAAAGAAACCCACTAGATATTCCTTCGTATCTAGTGAGTATTTCAACACTCTATCTATCGATTTGCAATTTCGGTTGCCGGCTCGCTCACAATTTAGACCGTCCCTCGATCATGCTTTTTTCAAGCCTCGCTCTTTCCGTACTATTTCGGATGCGACTTGATGTGCTTTGCTGCGTATTTCCTCAGTATCTTGGGTAAGAAGCTGTCCTTTTCGTACAACCACCTTCCCGTTGACAATCGTGGTATCGACTAAGCTATGATTTCCGCAGCACACAATGGAGACTAATGGGTCATGAGAGCCTGCGTAGGCCACATCCTGGAGATCAATCAGAATAATATCCGCAGCTTTGCCCGCTTCCAGACGCCCGGTATCCGGACGGCCAAGAACATCCGCTCCCCCGCGCGTAGCACATTTCAGAGTCTCATAGGCGGAAAGACCTTCATCTTTATAGCGTAAATGGTTCAAAAGATAGGCTCTCCGAACTTCTTCCCAGATATTCGAACCATCATTACTGGCACTTCCGTCGACGGCAATCCCCAGTTTAGCACCCGCTTTGACCAGGTCTGACGTAGGGCAAATACCACTTCCCAGTTTCATATTCGAGCTTGGACAGTGGGCAACTCCCGATCCACTCTGAGCCAGAAGCCCGATTTCCCGCTCACTAAGATGAATTGCATGAGCAAACCAAACATCAGGTCCTATCCAACCCACATCTTCCATCAATTCGACCGGACGGCGTTCATATCGTTCCAAACAAAACTTTTCCTCATCAAGCGTTTCGGCCAAATGTGTATGCAGCATAACTCCATTTTCCCGCGCTAAAATTTGGGATTGACGCATTAAGTCGAGGGTTACAGAAAATGGGGAACAGGGGGCAAGCGCTAGTCTTGTCATCGCAAAGGGTGAAGGATCGTGATACTTCTCAATCAGGCGCTGAGAATCCTTGAGTATGGTCTCAGAGTCTTGAACCACCTCATCAGGGGGCAGCCCGCCTTCGCTTTTCCCTAAGGACATTGAACCGCGGGTCGCATGAAAACGAATTCCGATCTCATGGGCCGCGGTAATTTGAGTATCAATCAGATTGCTTGCTTGTCCTTTCGGGAAAACATAATGATGATCTGTTGTCAAAGTACATCCTGTGCGCAGAAGCTCACTAAAACCAACCATTGCTCCGTAATAAACCGCGTCCGGAATGATATGACGCCAAAATTCATAAAGGTTGACAAGCCAATAAAACAGCGGCATACCTTGGACCTCCGGCAGCCCACGAAACAGGGTCTGATAGAGGTGGTGATGAGTATTTACTAATCCGGGCAGCACGGCCTTTCCATGAGCATCAATAATTTGAGGTTTCTCCGAAGAAGGTAAGCTCAGGTTTTGTCCAAGGGCAATAATTTTGTTGTCTTCTATGAGAAGATCAGCTTTCTCCAATAGTTCGTCATGGTCATTGAAGGTAATTATATAGGAAGCATTCTTTATTAAGATTGACATATCTTTCACCCTTTCTAAAAAGAGGCAGTGGTTCCTGAGCAAGAACCGCTGCCTCTAAGATCATTAGATTCTAAATAGAATTATTAACTTGTCATGCTCCTTGTACTCTGGCATTAAATTCGTCAATCAGACGATCCAGTTCAGGTCCCATTTGGTGCAGCTTACCCCAGTATTCATCATAATCGTACCATTGGGCATTCAGATCATTTACATCATACTCTTGTTGTTCAATCCAAGTGTAGTACTTAAGGTTGTGGATGCGCTTTCTGGTCAGATAGGTTAACTCTTCCATCGAATCTGTTCTAATACCTAAAACATTTTTGTTATGATCAACAGCGGCATTAAGAGAGCTGTATTTATTCCCTCTTTCCTCTTCCATCTCACGTAACCTTGATTGATACATTTCAGCAGAGTCTGTAAGAACTGTCATCACAATATCATTCTCAGTCAACTCATAGTATTTGGCAAACTTAATACAGGAAAGGATATTTGCCGCACCGGAAATTCCAATCCAGGAAAGCTTGGCGATAACCTCTTCAGAAACTCCCTGCTCTCTTAAATAGTCTTGTCCTGCCTGTTCATTAACAAGACGGAACAATCCTAAGCTGTCATTGTCATCAATGGCTATCACCATATCTGTGTTTTTAACGTTATGAACCCAAGGGATATGTTTATCCCCAATCCCTTCAATCCGGTGTTCGCCAAAACCATTATTCAGTAACGTCGGGCATTGTAAGGCTTCGCCTACGGCGATCTTAGCCTGTGGATATTGATCTTTTAAGTAATCTCCGCTGCCCAGCGTACCCGCCGAACCCGATGTTAAGCATACACCCGCAACTTTTCCCTTCGGGCCGATTTCCGCTTTGATAATTTCGTGCATAGCATTGCCGGTGACTTCATAATGCCATAAGTGATTACCCAATTCTCCAAACTGATTAAAGATGACTACGTTATCACGGGTTCTTCGGAGTTCCCAGGTTTTATCGTATATTTCCTTAACATTACTTTCGCTGCCAGGGGTTGCTATAACCTCTCCGGCAACTGTTTTCAGCCACTCAAAACGCTCTTTGCTCATATTCTCCGGCAATATAGCAATTGATTTGCAGCCCAATAAAGCGGAATTATAAGCCCCGCCGCGGCAATAGTTACCGGTAGAAGGCCATACTGCCTCATGGTATTTTGGATCAAACTGTCCGCTGACTAAACGAGGGACTAAGCAGGCAAAGCTTGCTCCAACTTTATGGGCGCCCGTTGGAAAATACTTTCCTGACATAGCAAAGATTCTAGCCTTAACCCCAGAAATTGCAGGGGGAATTTCGATATAGTTCGGCAACTGATTATATAAACCGCCTTCTTTAACAGGCTGATTTTTCCAGGAGATTCTGAATAAGTTAATCGGATTGACGTCCCATAGCCCAGTCTTCTTTAATTTTTCCTTGACGGATTCAGGTATTTTATTGGGGTCTTTCATTTGTGCTAAAGTCGGAATAACAATGTCCTTTTCCTTAACACTTTGAACCGTTTTCTTAAGCTGCTCTTCATTAATTGTTAAATCAATCAGACTTTTCATAAGTGGACCTCCTTAATTTTCGAGGCTCGGAACTCCTTCTTCGCTCCTCATCCTCTTGCTTCACTTATTGCAACTCACGTTCCAAGCCTTGCCTAACGCGACTAGAACTCTGCTTATCGCGCTTGTGCCACGCGCATCAAGCGTCGATCAGACTTTACCTTTTAATTTAACCAACAATTCTTCCAAGGATGGATCAACTTTGATGGGTTCGCCAACAGCCTTAATCGCATTTTGAACATCCTTTAATCCATTACCCGTCACAATCGAAACAACCTTTTCGTCGGCTCCGATAATCCCTTTTTCCACCAGGACCTTGAGTCCCGCTGTACCGGTCACACCGGCAGGTTCTCCAAAAATACCGCTCGTTCTGCCCAGTTCACGCATGGCCGCCAGGATAGCTTCATCAGAAACGGCTATCATAGTGCCGCCCGATTCGCGTACAGCGTTTAAAGCCTTATCCGGATTGCGGGGCACACCAACCGCGATACTGTCGGCAATGGTATTCTCTTCCTTAGGAACCCAAGGACGATCTTCCAGGAAGGCATCGACGAGAGGGCAGCATCCTGTGGATTGAACTCCTGCGATTTTAGGCAAACGATCAATCCACCCGGCATTATAAAGGTCTTTGAAACCTTTCCAAACACCTGCAATGGTGCAGCCGTCCCCAACCGAAAGGATTACCCAATCCGGTACTTCCCAGTTCAACTGCTCTGCAATCTCCAGAGCAACTGTCTTCTTACCTTCAACTAAGTAAGGATTAATAGCGGCATTTCGATTATACCACCCAAAGCGTTCGATCGCTTCCGCCGAAAGTCTGAAGGTATCCTCATATGAACCCTGTACACTAATCACCGTCGCTCCAAAGATCAGCAGCTGAGCGACTTTCCCTTGGGGTGCGCGGCTTGGGACGAAAATAACCGATTTAATACCCATAGCAGCCGCGCTGCCTGCTAAGGAAGAGGCGGCATTTCCCGTGGACGAAGCTGCAACCGTCGGAGCCTTTTCCTCCACTGCTTTAATAACAGCAATGATCGAAGCGCGGTCCTTCAGGGAAGCTGTCGGATTTTGTCCGTCATCTTTAACATACAGATTACTCATTCCCAGACTCTTCCCTAACCCCTGTGGTTTATAAAGAGGACTCCAGCCTACTCTTAGATGAGGACGAGCGGAATCGGGACCAATCGGAAGAAAAGGCAGGTAACGAAAAATTGAATAGTCTTTGGACTGGCTTAATTGCTCACGAGAAGTCAGCTGATTGATGACTTTATAATCGTATTCAACATCCATGATCCCGCCTTTTTTGCCGCAGGTAGGGCAGGTATATGTTCCCGCTTGAGCAGGAACTTGTTTTCCGCAATCAATACAGCGGAGTCCTAACACATTCTTCATCAAGATCACCTCAAATTCTATTCCAAAGTGCTTGGGCTAATTCTCTGGAACGAGCACCAATAGCTTCTTCATCAATATCGACGAGTTTCCTGTCAAGCATGCGTACACGTCCGTTAATAACCGTTGTTTCAACCGACCGGCCTGAAACTCCAAAGAGCAGATGCCCTGTCCAGTTATTTGAATTCAGAGGAGTTGGCGGCACATAATCAACCACAATAACATCCGCCCAAAATCCTTCGGCCAATTCTCCAAATTTCCCTCCGAACAAATCCGCGGCGATCTCAGGGTTGTTTCCATAGAGCATTTGCGGCACCTCGCCCCAGGCGACACTTGGATTGGCTGCGGCGTGTTTATGAAGTACGTTGGCAACTTTGCCGCTTTCAAACATATCGCATGTGTAGCCATCGGTACCCAGACCCACTTTAACCCCTTCAGCGAGCATTTTTAGAACCGGGGTTACCCCTACGGCATTGCCCATATTTGATTCCGGATTATGGACAACCTGAGTTTGAGTTGTTTTTAAAAGATCGATTTCATGATCATCGATATGGACACAGTGTACCGCAATGGTTTTCGGTCCTAAAATCCCGAACTTTTCTAATCGCTCGACAACCCGCACGCCATATTTAGAGAGACTATCCTCTAAGTCTTCTCTTCCTTCGGCAACATGAACGTGGAATCCTGCGCCCAGTCGCTTGGCTTCCTCGCCGCATTTAGTCAAGGTTTGATCGGATAAGGTCAGCGAAGCATGAAGCCCGAACATTCCTGCAACCATAGAGTCCGGCTGAGCCTGACACGCCGCAATGAAATCGGCATTCTCTTTAATACCCTCTTGAGCAATCGCGTCTCCATCCCGGTCTGAGACTTCATAACAGAAGGCAGCACGTACTCCCATTTCTTTAGCCGCTTTAGCTAAAGTAGCCAAACTTCCTGTAATCGCCATCGGGCTGGCATGATGGTCAATAATCGTCGTCGTCCCTGTCTTGATACACTCAATCAAAGGAGTCAGGCCACTGTAGTAAACATCATCAAGGGTCAGAAGCTTATCAAGTTTCCACCAAAGTCCCTCTAGGATATCTCCAAAGTTTTGAGGGGCCTTGCTTTTAGCATCCATTCCCCGTGCAAATGTGCTGTAGAGATGCATATGGGTATTAATCATTCCTGGCATAATAAGCTTTCCGCGCGCGTCAATAAACTCCGCATCGGGAAACCGGGTTTTTAAATCTTGGGTCGAACCTACTTCTAAGATCTTACTGTCTTGAATTAGAACCCCGCCGTTTTGAATAACCTGATTACTTTTACCGAGGGTTAAAACCGTACCATTAGCAATCAATAGCATATAACATTCATCCTCTCTATTATAAATAATCTGTTCGTGAGCTTAAACCTATTTTAATATCCGACAAGCGCGCCTCTATTTGATTACTAAACTAAAGGCGAACATTTTAGTTCTCTGCCAGGTCGGATCAAAATTATCGCGTTCAAAGCACATATGGCGCGGCAAATACCGCAGCCAATGCAGTTATCTGCTTCAACCTCAGGAAATCCATTAGTCCAGATTATTGCATTATGTCCGCCGGACCGGCAAGCAGTGTAGCAAGCCCCGCAGGTATCACAGATTTCTTTTTGAATATGAGCAACCACTTGAATCCCTCTCGGCAGCCAAGAATGTTCTACCAAGTATGGCAGTGACTTTCCAATGACATCCGTTAGGCTCTGAAACCCTTTTTCGACCATCCAACTTTCCAGCCCTTGTTTCAGGTCTTCAATGATTCCTAAGCCAAAACGCAGAACAGCCGTACATATTTGTAAGGTACTGGCCCCCAGAAGAAGGAATTCGGCACTATCCTGCCAAGTTGTAATTCCACCGCTTGCCGCAATATCCAGATCCACTTTCTGAGCGATTTCGGCCGTACAGCGCAGAGCAATCGGTTTTAAAGCGGGACCGGAAAGTCCCCCATAGGTTGAAAGTCCGGCTATGTTGGGATAAGGAATCAGGGTATCCAAGTTTACACCGGTAATACTTTTTATGGTGTTGATGGCACTGACTCCGTCAGCACCGCTGCGCTCGACCGCTTCAGCTGTAGCTATTATATCTGAATCCAGCGCAGATAATTTTATGACAACAGGAACATCTTCCGCCGCTTCCTTGACCCAACTCGCGATTTGCTCAGTCCCTACAGGCTCTTCTACCTTCGTACACAGGGTCCATTCAGTTCCATGGGGATGCCAGATACTGCATTCAATAATATCGGCACCTGCGGCAATAAAACGCTTGGTTAAGGTTTGCCAGTCATCCTTAGTGAAAGCCATGATACTAGGGATGACGATCTTATTCGGAAACCGTTCTTTGAGAATTCGCACATTTTGTTCAATAGTTTCTACCGAGTGTTCCGAAACAAGATCAATATTTTGTAAGCCAATAAAAGCTGCTTCTTGTTCCACACGCGTAACCATAGGGAATACACGGCTGACAATTCTGGAATTAAAAGCAACGGTCTTCAAGACTGCCCCAGCCCAACCTGATTCAAAAGCCTGAATCAAGAGCTCCAAATTATCTGTACTGGGCGAAGGAGCCAGGATAAAGGGGTTCTCATGTTTTATTCCGCAAAAATCAACGGATAAATCGACGGTCATTTTTTAAAGCCCCTTCGTTGAGTTGTTTATTCAGGTACCAGCAGAGGATGAAAAAGAGAGTGCCCTCGGGTCGGGCAGTTTCGCCCACATCCGCTTACCTCAGCATTCCGAGGCTGGCCCACTCGCCGGTGCGGGACTTCGCCAAACCTCCGGGTAATACCTTGTAAGATAAGTATAGGGTTTGTGGGTTAAAACCTCTCCGAACGTTCTTTGAAAACACAATCATCATTGTTCAGATGGGTTTGACCACACTATCCCAAACATAAATGCTATAATCATTTTTGTCAGAGAGATAGACGTGTGCAGTACCTTGGATCCCTTTTTAGGACTTATCCGTACATCAGCGTGTCACTCCACAAGAATGATTCAATGGTTAGCTGGTTGGGTCACGACGTTTAGTGTTACCCGTTTCAAAAGCAAGGCTGTTTGCCATTCTTATTTGTGGATACTCTGATTTATCGTTTTCGAAAGGTTGTGTTTTTTTGTCCCATTTTTTGAATGACTTCGTTATCGGAATTGATGCTTCTTCCGAGTTCTCTATCGTTGCTATGCTTGCTCCCAATGGTGAACTCATCCGTAAGCCTTTCAGGATTGATCATAGTCCTGCCGGTTTTCATAAACTGCTCGAGATTCTAAAAAAGGAAGAAGAGCGGTTAGAACGAAAGCCCATCTACTTCGTAGAATCTACGGGTATCTTTCATTTACCACTCTTCTTCTTCTTGAAATCGAATGACTTCAAGGGCTTTGTACTTAACCCTTTGTGTGTTCATTCTACCAAGAATATCGACATAAGAAAAGTGAAAAATGATAAAAACGACGCCGTAGCTATTGCTAAGCTCGCTAAATATCAGGATATAAAGGTTTCAATAGTTCCTGAACCCCAAATTCTAGCGCTACGGATGATGACGAGGGATTACTACACTTATTCTGATCTGCTCACGGAGATGAAGAACCGACTTTGTACGGATCTTTACCTGCTTTTTCCGGGATTCGTTCATGTATTCTCTGGAGCCCTTGGAAAAACAGCTTTAACGGTTCTAAAGAACTACCCTTCGCCAAGAGCCGTTAAGGAGGCGGATATAGAGACACTTACTTCCTTAATCTCACAAACAAGCCGACACGGTACTAAGTGGGCTTCTGAGAAAGCGAGAAAACTTCAGGAATGCGCTCAACTTAGTTCTTCACTGCCCAGCGAATTCTCGCTACTTGATGCTAAAATCAACGTTCATATTGATGGTATCGAGAGCATACAGGCCAGTATCAATGGGATTGAAGCACAAATCCATAAAATGATTGAGTCTAATGAGTTTCCAGTAGAAGCAAGACGGAATATTGAGCTTCTCGATGAAATGCCTGGCATTGGTTTTTTAACAGCGGCTACGCTTATTGCAGAGATTGGAGACGTTAGTCTCTTTAAATCGCCCAAAGCCTTTACAGCCTTCTTTGGGATTGATCCCTCCGTTAATCAGTCTGGCAAATTCAAGGGTGACAAAATCAAGATCTCCAAACGAGGTACACGATTTGGAAGAAGAGTTCTTTTTACGATCGCTATGGCCTGTATCAGGACAACAAGTAAGGGTGGACTTAATCCTGTCTTGCGGGAATTCTATACCTCGAAATGTGTCACTAAGAAGAAAAAAGTAGCCCTCGTTGCTGTCATGCACAAACTTCTTCATTATATCTTTGCTGTACTACGTGACCAAAAACCCTACGAACTTAGAAAGCCCGAGGACCACCAAGCTTGGAGAGCAACAAAGATTCGTGAAGCTGTGGCCTGATACCATGTTCAATGAAGACAGATTGTCTAATTCGTGTCAAGGGTGACACGAGGGATACCGGAGGCCTTTAGGGCCAAGGATATGCTCGCTGGCATCCCATTGACACGAGCACAGTAGCCAGACGCTTAAAGACTGCAAAGTCTCTTCTGCCCCAAAGAATCACCCACGACCAAAGAGAGTTTGCCTGGCTAGCGCCGAGCGACTAGAGACCCTTATTTTAGTCATTGTTCGGCTTTTCAATGGCTTTGTTTGCAATACCATTCTTTCAAACAGGTGAAAAGGGTGAATTCATTGAAAAAGTTCTTGACTTCTATTAGCTGGTCTGATGTGAACCCGTGGCTCCGTCTCCCCGCACCGTCTTGTGGGCTTTTACCGCCTCTCCATGCAATGGGTTCGCTTCTGTGGACGAAGCTGCCCTGCTTGCAGGTCTAGGGATTCTTCTGCATGTCTTTCGGGCCTTTAATTTTTAAGAGTAGCCGCCTGCCGTGGCACCAGCAAATGATGAAAATAGGTTCCTTGGGTCTGTAAGATTCTTCAGGAGTTTTGAGAAGTATTTTTCAAAGTAGTATATAACGCAAGTTTATACTCTGACTAGTATAGCATGGAAAAAAGGGAGAGAGGATTCTCTCTCCCCCCAGGCACATTACTCACGAATTCCTGCGTTCGCTTTGAGTTCGTCTAAGTCTCCTGCCCCTTGGCTTCCATTAAAGAAAGCATTGAGGATAATTGCCGTGATTGAACCTAATGTGATACCACTGTGCATGATCGTCTGGCTCCAGGCCGGGAAGTTTTGGAAGAAGTTTGGAACCATAACCGGAATCACACCAATACCTATACTAATGGCAACAATAAAAATGTTGGTATGGTTTTTTTCGAAGTCCACCTTAGCAAGAGTTTTGATTCCACTTGCAGCAACGATACCGAACATTGCGATTCCAGCTCCGCCAAGAACTGCATTAGGCAGGGAGGCGATAATCGTAGCCATCTTGGGGAATAGTCCCAAAACAACCAGGATCAAACCGGAAGTTGCTACTACGAAACGGCTCTTTACGCCGGTTAAGCCGACCAAGCCTACGTTCTGGGCAAATGCAGTGTAAGGGAAGGCATTAAAGACACCACCGAGAGCAGTCGCTAATCCATCTGCTCTTAAACCTGCAGTAAGTTCCTCTTGCCCAATCTTTTTACCGACCATTTCACCAATAGCCAGGAAATCACCCGTAGATTCAACCATAACAACTAACATAACCAAAATCATGGAGATAATCGCGCCGATATCAAAGATAGGTAATCCATAGTAAAATGGTGTTGTAATGCCTATCCAAGG
Organism: Desulfosporosinus youngiae DSM 17734; assembly: GCF_000244895.1. Lineage (NCBI taxonomy): Bacteria > Bacillati > Bacillota > Clostridia > Eubacteriales > Desulfitobacteriaceae > Desulfosporosinus > Desulfosporosinus youngiae. The sequence continues at coordinate 1,282,238 of NZ_CM001441.1, read as the reverse complement.
AGCATCAGCCACATCCGCAAAGCTGACCAGGCCAAAGGGGATGGCTACTATAAGGCCGATAATTAACCCAAGCAATACGGCGATGTGAGAGAGAAAGCCTGTAAATAGCTTGTTGATCAGAAGAATACTTACAAGTACGACTGTCGCAATGAAAATAAAGGTTAACGAACCAAAATTCGGATTACCTACTCCGCCCCCGGCCCAGTTTATACCTACTGGCAAGAGAGACACCCCGATGATGGTGATAATAGTTCCCGTAACAATTGGCGGGAAGAAGCGAATTAACTTACTAAAGAAAGGTGCCGCTAAAAACGTAAATAGACCAGCTACAATAACAGCGCCAAAGATCATCGTCATTCCGCCCGTCTGAGCCATGATGACCATGGGCGTTACAGCAGCAAATGTTACCCCTTGAATTACCGGAATTTTGATTCCGATTTTCCAGATTCCTAAGGTTTGGAGCAGAGTAGCAATTCCACAAGTGAATAAATCTGCGTTAATCAGAAAGGCAGTTTGCGCCGGAGTCAATTTTGCTGCTCCTGCAATAATCAAAGGTACCGCAACCGCTCCAGCATACATGGCGAGTACGTGCTGTAATCCATACAAAAAAAGTTTTCCGGCAGGTAGCATTTCGTCAACTGGTGCGACTCCATTATTGGTATTTGCCATTGTTAACTTTCCTCCTTATTTTCAGTGCGGTAAATTAAATGTAAACGATGTTCACCTCCTTATGATGCTTGTCCTTGAGTAAGTCCCGCAACTAATTCAAGGGGTCTACTTCGCCTTGACCTCTTCAGAAAACTTAAAAGCCTCTGTAACCAAGGTCTGCTGCGAAGCATTGAATTTGGGGTCAAGGGTCCTTGCCAGGAGCAATTCGCGCCTATGCTTTCTTTCAGTAGCAATATTCGTGCCAACTCGACAGATTAGACTAAAGTTGCCTAAAACACGACTTTTTTCTACTTTGATCTCGAATTATCTTTATCATAATAATAAATTTTATTCGAACTTCAGACTCTCTTTTCGAAAAAATGCCGAGTTTTGAGGTAAAAGATGGTTATGTAGATCTTATCATTATGATAAACACCTATACCTTAATGATAAGATTTTTTAATATAAGGGTCAATTTTTTCGATCACGAATAAAAAATCCACCGAAAGCAAACTACCTTACCCTATTTAATTTGAGATCCAGAGAGGCCAACCCGAAAGTTCGGCCTCTCTCAATATGTGCATTAGTTTAATACTTTATACAGATACTCATAGTCTTTATAAACGGTCCAGACAAAAGCCGCCATCTTCTCATCCATCGGCACATCCGTATTGCCTGATTCATCAAACTTCACCTTAGTTATTTTCTCATCTAAGCGAAGCATAAATTCACCCTTAGATCCATTGTCTAAGAAATAGAAGCCGATATTAGGACTGTCATTGAAATCCTTCTCAGTCCAGAACAGAGTTAATTTGACCTTATAGGGTTCACTGGAATATGGGCAGAATGTTCCGCAGTTACCGCAGACATTACACATCCCATCCACGTGCAGGATCTGATTCATATTGGTTAAACCTTTACCATTAACCGGAATCATCAGGTTAGCACGGTTCGGGCAAACCTCGGCACAGATATTGCACACTTTGTTGCACTCTAAACATCTGTCAGATTCCAGTTTGTGATCAGCAACAGGCTTCATTACTGCTTTCTTTTCAGCGATCTCTAATAACTGTTTTTGATGATCAAAGGAGATGTTTGATGTATACTCCTGTTTGAATTCACGCTGCTCTTTTTCCAGAATGGCTTTAGCCGCCATTGTGCCATGCTTGGCAGCCCCGACCACAGTCCAGGGGCCAACAAGGGCATCTCCGCCAATGAAGACATTTTCCACGCTGGTTTCCAGAGTTTCATCGTTAACGAGGATTTTACCCTTTTCTCCTATTTCGATGCCATTATTTTTCAAGACATCATAATCAATAAGTTCTCCGATCGCCGAGAGAACGGTATCAACCGGCAATTCTTCGAACTCGCCCTCTACAGCGACCGGTCTCATTCGTCCCGAGGCATCCGGTTGACCCAATGCCATCTTCTGACATTTCAAGACACCTTTTGTTAAGGAAATCGGAGCCAGAAGTTCCTTAAAGATTACCCCATCTTCCTCCGCATAGATTAATTCCTCATGGTCTGCAGGCATGTAGTCTTTGGTTCTGCGATAAACAATGTAGACATTCTCTACACCTTCCACTCTCAGAGCAGCACGGGCTGCATCCATTGCGGAATTACCGCCCCCGACAACCGCCACGTTCTTGCCAAGTTTCAGAGCATCTTTGTTGGCATTAAAAGACTCCAAGAAGGGAATCGCTCCCATTACTTGCTCTGTATCCCCTTGGATATCGAGATTATTGGTTTTCCCTGCACCGATTGCTACATAGACATACTTGAATCCTTTTGCCTTGTAATCCGCCACGGAAAAATTCGGATCAATTCCAAATTCAAACTTGACGCCCATCTTTTCAATAAGCTTAATATCCTTGTTAATGGCTTCTCTCGAAATTCTGAATTCCGGGATCACGTATTCAACCGTACCGCCGGCTTTCGCCCGTTTGTCAAAAACAGTGACCTCCAGGCCGCCTTTGGCAAGGAAATACGCGGCAGCCAGACCGGAAGGACCCGCTCCAATGACGGCAACTTTGGCGGAGGACTCGGGTTTAAGCGCAGGAATCTTCTGCATGTAGGCATCATATCCTTTTTCAGCAGCCACTAATTTCTGTCCGCGGATATGAACGGATTCATCATAGTCCAAACGAGTACACTTGGTCATACAATTGTGAGTACAAATTGTCCCCGTAATGAAGGGGAATGGGTTTTTGGAAACAATGACATCGAAGGCTTCCTCATACCGTCCTTCTCCTACCAAGCGCAGATACTCCGGAACATCCTGTTCAATAGGACACCCCACTGTACAAGGCGCAATGAAGCAGTCAAGCACAGGCAGCTTAAGCTCAGTTTTCCGGTTGATCAAATCTCTCTTTTCTTTAAGATGATTGGCATCATTAAATGCGCTTTCTGCCAGAGCTTGCAATTTGTTCATATCAAGTTTACCGGCTTCTTTATTCGTCATAAGCGGATCTAAGATTTCAGCCATTTGCTTAAAGCGCATGTAGGCTCCCGGTTTTAAAAGGGTTGTAGCTACTGTAATCGGCTGAATACCCGTTTCAAAGATGCGGTCAATATTAAAGGCATCCGCTCCGCCCGAATAGGAAATTTTGAGATCCCCCTCGAATTCAGAGGCTAACTTATAAGCCAGGTTAATGGTTAAGGGGTAAAGCGCTCGTCCGGACATATACATTTCTTCGCCCGGCAACTCCGATCGGCCAATTTTCACCGGCAGCGTGTTGGACATCTTAACGCCAAAGTCTTTATGCTGCTCTTTGGCAAATACTTTAAGACGTTTTAGCATCTCTACTCCATCCGTAAATTGGAGGTCATGGGTAAAGGATTCTTCCCTGAGCAGAATATACTTATATCCCATTTTATCGAAGGTATTCCTTACATACTCATAACCCAAAAGGGTCGGATTCATCTTAACAAAGGTATGCAGCTTCTTCTCACTGAGCAAATACTTTATGATGGCTTCAATTTCCGCCGGCGGACAGCCATGCATGGTCGACAAAGTGATGGATGTGCAAATATTTGGGGAAATCTGTTCAATATAGGATCTATCAATGTTCTTAAACTGATCAATGTTCTCAAGCAAAGAAGCCAGACACTCCTTAAAAACGGCGGTTCCCGAAGCATCTTTAAGCCCCTCAATAAATTGATCGACTTTAGGAGATTGGATTCCTTTTAGGTCATACCCTACGCTCATATTAAACATAAAGCCGCGATCGCTTTGACCAAACAGCTCTTTTTGTAAAACATGAAGTGCAAACCAGGCTTTTACATACTCGTCAAAAGCACCCATAATCGGAAGCTCTGTAGACCACTCAGTGTTGTAACATTCATCCTCAGCCAGAATACAAGGCTTCGGAATCTCTAATTCATCCATGATTTGGACTGATTTTAGTTCGAAGAAACGGCTCCCGCTTAAATAAGAGGCAATAATATTTTGAGCGAGCTGAGTGTGCGGACCAGCAGCCGGGCCTACCGGAGTGTCCATAGTTTCGCCGAAAAGCTGAATCTGTCCGCCACTATTTTTTCGAAAAAACTTCACGTCGGATACACCAAAAATTGTTTGAGACCGTTTATATTCCTCAAATGTCCAATTAATCAGTTTCTGAAAGGGAATCGGGATCATTTTGTCACTCATCATTATTCATCATTCCTCAATTCTTTTAGTTGTTTTCATTTATTTGATCTTCAGAAGAAGCTAAAACCCCTTCAGAAGTAAATTCCTTACTCGCCTCTATAATGGGGACTATCTACGCAGGTACAAACATGCCCTTCCAAAGACTTTTCAGCTGCTTTCAAAATACTCTGATAGCCCGTACAACGGCATAAATGGCCCGAGAGTTCCCGCTTCAGTTCATCTCTAGTGTAGTCTTTGCCACTCTCTTTCAGAGCCGTAGTCGTCAGCACCAGTCCGGGGGTACAGAAACCACACTGGACAGCCCCCTCTTCAACAAATGCTTTCTGGACATCAGAAAGCTCTCCATTTTTCTCAGCTACACCCTCAATGGTTCTAATATCCTTACCATCTGCCCAAACTGCCAGGTAGATGCAGGTATCATAAGGAGTATCATCAATGAGTACGCTGCAAGCCCCGCATTCTCCGACCCCACACCCTTGTTTGGCACCGGTAAAGCCTAAGTGACTTCTCAAAACATCGAGCAGCGATTCGCGCACATCCACCTCAAAATTGTAAGATTTCCCATTTACCGTAAAGGCAATTCGTTTAAACAAGTTCCGCACCTCCTGCGTTGACAATGGCTATTTTCAGAGCTCTTTGCGTGAGTTCTTCCACAAGATGCTCCCGATACTCTTTCGAGGCCCGCCATGAGGTTCGCGCCTTTGTTGATTTAACCGCCAACTTACCAATCTCCGCTAAAGTTTCAGATGAAACAGGCTTCCCTTTGGCATACTCTTCCGCCTCAAGACACCTTAAGGGAGTCGGACCCGCAACCCCAAGCCCAATTCTAACCTCAGCAAAATATCCGCTCTGCAGTTTGCATACGGCCGCCACTCCAAGCGTCGCGATATCCATCGCTTCCCGCATAGCAAACTTGATATATTGTCCGCCAAACCCTTTGTAATCCTCTGGTAAAATAAGAATTTCGGTGAGAATTTCCCCCGGATTCAAAGCAACCTTGCCCGGTCCTAAATAGAATTCGCGGATCGGAACGATGCGTTCCCCGTTCTTATGCTGTAATTTCAACCGGGCATTCAGGGCAAACAATGAAGAAGCACTATCTGCAGACGTCGCTCCATTGCACACATTTCCGCCAATGGTTGCAATATTTCTGATTTGCGGACCTCCCATAGAGACAGCCGCTTGGGTTAAAATCGGAATGACCTCCCGAAGAATAGGATTGTTGAAAATCATTGAAAAGGTGGCCATCGCACCGATAACCAAGGTCCCATCATCTGCAACACGAATACTTTCCAAGGATTTAATCTTGCGAAGGCTCAGGAGTTCAGCCTCTTCAAGCTGCCCTCCGTGCATTTTGATGAGAACATCCGTCCCACCCGCAATAAGTTTCAGATCGGAGTTTTCCGCAAGCATCGCAGCAGCTTCACTTACTGTTTCTGCATCGTAATATCCTTTAATATCGTACATCTCATCACCGCCTTACTAGATTAATCCCACTTCTTTGAACTTTTCAAAAACGCGTTGTGGATTCATAGGAATCCGATTAAAGGCCACGTCCGTTGCATCCAGCACAGCATTGCGGATAGCGGGAGCAGGAGAAACAATGGGAGGTTCGCCAAGAGATTTAACGCCAAAAGGTCCTGTAGGATCTTCTTTTTCCACGAAAGCTGCTCCGATATCCGGAGTATCCATGATCGTAGGAAGTTTATAATCTAATAAATTATTATTTAAAGGCTTACCTGTTTTCTCATCAAAGAGCAGTTGTTCGGACAAAGCATAGCCGATTGCCATACTAACTCCGCCATGAACCTGCCCCTCCGCCAAGAGAGGATTAATAATTTTACCCGAATCATGCACATTATAGATCTCTAAAACCTTAATTTTCCCGGTCTTGATGTCCACTTCCACTTCCGCAAAGGTTACCCCAAAGGGGATCGCATTGATGCGTGCATTATTTGAGACATCACTGGTAATTGGTTGGGCGTGAACTCTATCATAATAAGACTGCATTGCGACAATTTCCAAGGCCAGGACTTTTTCACCTGATTCTTTAAACACAACGTGCTCTTCCTTGAGATCTAAGCGATGAGCAGGTATATCCGTCATCCTATGGGCAACATCAAGAACCTTTTTCTTAACCTCTAAGGCCGCTTTTTCAATAGCCATCCCTGATACGTAGGTTTGCCTCGAAGCATAAGACCCTGTATCAAAGGGGGTAATATCTGTATCCTGGGTGGATATCACATGCACCATATACATCGGAATTCCCAGAACTTCTGCGACCATTTGCGCAAAGACCGTGTCACTTCCCTGGCCAATCTCTGTCGCACCCAACTGCAACTGAACCGAACCATCTTGGTTCATAACAATCCTTGCCCCGGCAAGCTCTAATGCAACCGGATAAGTTCCGGAAGCATAACTAAAGCAAGCCATGCCCAATCCCCGGCGTTTATCTCCACTTTGTTCCCTATACAAAGCCTTCTTGGTATCCCACTTGATCAATTCCCGGCCCTTATCAATACACTCACGGATTTCACAGCTCCAAATCGTATTTTTACTTAATGGTTCTACGAAACCCGCATTGACAAGGTTCTTCTTCCGTATTTCGATGGGATCCATCTGTAGTTTTTTGGCGATATCCTCGATATGGGATTCAAAGGCAAAAAATATTTGTGGCGTTCCATATCCTCGCATCGCCCCAGCCACCGGCAAATTAGTATAAACCGTTATAGGGTCATATTTTAAAGCCTTGGTCGGATAGAGATAGCGGAATTTGCCGCCTCCGCTTCCCGCAATCGAATGGCCGTGCGAAGCATAGGCTCCGGTATTCGAAACAGCCGATATATGTATACCGTTGATTTTCCCATCGTTGTTAATTCCGGTCTTAATTTTAAACTTAAATGCATGACGGGTTCGAGTATCAATCATGGCCTCTTCCCGAGTAAGCTCAAGCTTTACCGGACGTCCGCCCACAGCTAAGGTCATGGCCGCATTCAGAGGTTCAATACAAACATCCTGCTTATTACCGAACCCGCCCCCAATATAAGGCTTAATCACCCGCACCCGGCCCCAGGAAATCCCGAGCGACTGGGCGACGATTCTACGAACAATATGAGGAATCTGAGTCGAGGTCATAATGACAATTCTTCGATCCGAATCGACATAGGCATGAGAAACTTGGTTTTCCATATGACAATGCTGAACAATGCTTGTTTCGTACTCCCCTTCGATAACATGGTCCGATTCTTTGAAGGCTTCTTCAACATTTCCAATTTCATATCCATTCGATGCCAGAATATTTCGTTCGCAGTCGTCATGGATTAGAGGAGCTCCTTCTTTAAGAGCTGCATCAGTGCTTGTTAAAGCTTCCAACACCTCGTATTCAACCTCAATCAGCTTTAAGGCCTTCGAAGCAGTAAGAGCATCCGTCGCAACCACGGCTGCGATATTATCTCCAACAAATCGTGCCTTCGGTGTCAAGATATAACGGTCCTCTTTATCCCGATGACTAACATCCAGCGAAAAGGGATGTCCTGCCGTTCCATATTTAAGCTCGGCTACATCCACTTCATCCGTAGCAATAGCCTCTATAACTCCGGGCATGGCCGTAGCATATCGAATTTGAGGCAGATCTTTATATGTTAAAACAGCCTCTACTCCAGGCAGGGCCTTTGCTTTACTGACATCGATCGATTTAACAATCGCATGAGCATAAGGACTATGTAGAATCTTTCCAATCAGCATAGTTTGTTCAGAAAAATCATCCGTATACTTGGCCTTACCTGTCACTTTGGCTACAGCATCAACTCTTCTGACACTTTTCCCTACAACCGTATATGCCATTTTGTTTCCTCCCGTCCAAACTAATTATTAGACCTCACTGTAGCTATAGCTTTTGTAAACGTGCAAAAATCATGCCAACAATCTTACATGTCGAAAAATGGTGTAAATCAGCGTTTTTCAAGCAAACCCTCGCATTCTGTTTATCATATTGATATCCACCATAATAATCTATCCCACAAATAACAAGAATATTTGTATTATCATAATGATAATACAAATATCATTTTAATATGATACTATCGTTTTGATAATACCATTATTCAATGTTATACCGTGCAAGTTTTCGATAAAGGGTCGCTATTCCGATTCCCAAAGCCTTAGCAGCCCTTTCTTTACCTTGCACACCTGCTCCGAACGTTCGATAACAACTCAGAATCGTCTCACGCTCAACTTTTTCCAAGTTAAACTTATCCAAATCATCTCGGATTTCAATATTCTTTAGTCTTGGAGATAGATGCTCTTCAGATAAGGTGGTTCCTACTGCCAAATTCATTGCGTATTCAATCACGTTTTGCAATTCACGGACATTGCCTGGCCAACTATATTCGTAAAGGTGTTTTCGAAATCCCTCCGACATCAATTGAATAGTTTTATCGAGCTGTTGATTGAACCCCTTAATAAAGTGTTCACACAAAATCTGCAAATCTTCTTTTCGATCACGTAAAGGTTTAATATCCATAGGAATGACATTGATTCGATAATAAAGATCCTGGCGAAACTCTCCTTTAGCCATCATCTGCTCAAGGTTCCGATGTGTCGCCGCAATAACCCGGACATCAACAGGGATTGGGGCTATTCCGCCAATGCGTTCAACTTGTCTCTCCTGAAGTACCCGTAGAATTTTAGCCTGCAAAAACAAAGGCATATCCCCTATTTCGTCGAGAAAAAGTGTTCCTTTATTAGCTAATTCAATCTTCCCGATTTTCCCTCCTTTGCGCGCTCCGGTAAAGGCACCTTCCTCATACCCAAAGAGCTCACTCTCCAGCAAAGCTTCCGGAATGGCCGTACAATTAATCGCCATAAACATGCCTTGCTGCCTGGAACTCAGATTATGAATCGAACGAGCTAACATTTCTTTTCCCGTCCCACTTTCTCCGCGAATTAAAACCGTCGATTTACTTTCAGCAACCGCTTGGGCCCGTTCGCGAACCTGAGCTATTGATTCACTGACGCCTAAAATATCATCAATGGTATATCCCGCGTCTTGTAAAGAAAGCCGGTGCACAATTCGGCCAATTTCATCAAGTGGGCGCAGGGTTACACCAATACTCTTCACTCCCTTTTCACCATCTATAGGCAACGCTCGCAAAATCATCTGAACACGATTTTTCTTGGTTTCTACATGCACTTCCCGCTCGATGACTTGATCCGCATTATTACCTACTCCAAGGATATCTGAGACAATCTGTGCAGAGAATAAGCTTTTCAGATGACTTCTCGGGGTAAGCAAATTGGTGCTGAACAAGCGCTTGGCAGCTTGATTATAATGAAGGACATTTCCATCGAGATCGACCGTTATCAACCCTTCATCCAGGCAGTCGATAATCGAATTAAGATAATGGTTCGCTGAAACGAGACCCGCCAAAAACTCTTGCTCCTTCATTTTCAAGGCAATAGTTTCCGCCATTTTAGTTAAGAAAATAAGATAAGACTGTTGGTTTTCCTCAATGAGTTTAGCCTGAGCCTCAGTAAAACAAATAAGCCCAATCACTCCAACCGACTTATCATCAACATTGATAGGAGAAACGACTTCGTATTTCTCCGAACAATTTCCTCTTGCTTTACATGGGGAGCAAAGAGGATGGTTCCCTGGGGTTTCTATGACAAATTGGTGTCCGGTCCGCAAAACTTCCTGATACACGTACCCTTGGCGATCCATGGATAGCCCTACCCCTTTGTGATACCTGCCTGTTCCAGCGATACGCATCAGATTATGATCCGCTACTTCAACATCGATTTTCACAACAGTAGCAATTGCTTCAGCTATCTGCTGTGCATAATCTTTAACGGCCATAAGTTCAACCATTAGGTTACCCCCATTAACGCTATTATTTCTCACAAAGTCTGTTAATATGACAATTAGTTTTCTTTTACCTGATTATTTTCATATTCGATTCAGAATGATAAATATCCTTCTAAGGAATTATCATTTTGAGAGAAGATTAAAAAATCACCAGCCGATAATTTCCAACGTAGTAAAAAAAGCCAATCATTAAGAGATTGACCGCAATTAGGAGGGGCGCACCAATTATAAACTTTGAATGACTGGTCTTATGATGAAAATACTTCATTCCGGCATAAAGGCCAACTCCCCCCAAAGCGGCTCCCATGAGGAGCAATCTTGCTTCTGGTATCCTCCATTGGTGCCTTTTAGCCCGGCGTTTATCTCTTCCCATCGTCATAAAGACAAAACTATTCCAGAGAACGTAAATCCCTAAGAAAACCTCAATACTCATTACCCTATTCTCCTCCCTACCTATATAGCCTTGGAGCTAATTCATAACCTTGGAGCTAATTCGAATTTTCTTCTTTTCGTGCTCCCATACGAAAGGCCCTAGCATGATTCATGCTGGAGCCTTTCAGTAACAAGTATAATTTAATATTCTATCATAGATAATCTCTCATAGAATAATTAGTCAAAAAATTATTGACAAACTATCCATCTTCTCATATAATAATCAATGTCACGCGGTCGTGGCGGAACTGGCAGACGCGCTAGATTCAGGTTCTAGTGCTCGCAAGGGCATGGAGGTTCAAGTCCTCTCGACCGCACCACTTAGAAACACAAGGCCTTCGGGCCTTTTTTCTTTTTCCTTTGTTAACACTAAAAAATATAAAATAGTCAACAAAAATTATACTACACCTATGAAGTAATTATATACTTTTTATGATATGAGATATCTTGACACTTAATAAAAACGCCAAAATGTGCAGGTTTTGTTGTCGTTTTGTCGAACATATCTCTTATTAAAGGCTTTAATGAAATAGGAGGAGGTAAAATGTTCAAAACGATAAAATTAGTCCAACGAAGAATTCGGCTATTCGTCGAATTCTATTGGGTCAAGCTATTGCTAAAAAAGCGTCAAATACTCCGGCTAATAACAAGATTTTATAAACGTTTTCGAGACATTTGGTATATTGGATTATTATGCTCAATAATCATAGGTGGTTTGTTATCTACTAGTTGGAAATTCAACATATATGATGAACTAAAAGGTTACATTTCGGGCCTGTTCAATATAATAGTTACCGTTTACCTAATCGATTTCCTTCGCATAGAATACGAGCGCAAAAAAAATGCCAATAACATTTTCGTCTTTGATAAGCAACTAACTTTAATATTTGAAGACTTTATGAGAAATGCGATTTTAGCATTAAACATAGATTTATTTAATTTTAAATCAAATGGCCTAGAACTAACTCACGAAATTACAAAAGCCATAAATTCAACACCAACATTCTGGACGGATTCAATTAATATCGAGAATAAGGTTGCACATGACTATTTTATTCCCCGACATCAATACTTAAAAGAATCCTTTCTAACCCTTCGCGATAAACTTCAGAGATATATTTTAAATAGCTATGTATCCCTGGATGCAAAGCGATTTAAGTTCATAAGAAGAATCCAATGGGATTTAAGTCTAAGAAACCACTTTTTTGATGAAAGAACAAATTTCCCTTTGCTCCAGCCTCATCAAATATCCTACGCAATTAATTCGCTAATGGGTTATTATCAGAAGATTAGGGAAATTGAAGAGTACTGGCATAAAGATTCTGACTTGGAAATAAGACTAGAGAAAATATGTGAACAAGCCCGTTACATAGGTCTAAAGCTACCATTTTAGCTTTTTAATTCTCTTTACGAAACACAATACAGCTCTTTTTAGATCATGCGATTCATCTAATACATATAATGTTCTTAATGAATGAACAAAAACTTCGTATTAATGAAATTCCGCGCGGATGCTCATGCGAGCAGTCTCGCGCGGAATTTTCGTTTAACAACTTTGAGATTTGTTGATTCTGTTGTCCTAATTTCTTAATACGCTCATAACATGCATAAGTATTATAATTCGTCTTCAAATCCCTGGCGAAAAACCAATTACGTGCATAAACAAAAGGTTTTATAGTCTGACCATTATCCTGCTTTTCAAATTCAGCCTTTGCATACATAGTATGGTGGAACAATTTAAGTCCCCAAATATAGCCGCATGACCAAATGAATTGTGTCTTTGCTCTAATCATAAGTTCTATATCACCTAGAGATTGAGTCGTGTAATAAAAAGCAACGACACCACCATGCCGAAACATAGCAAACCAGTCGCGAATGTCTTTCTTTGTTTTGGACCATTCTCTCGAAGGCCATAAGGCTTGGGCTTCATCCACAAAGACAGCTAGACGCTCATCATAGGTCACTGGGTCCAGGTAGATTCCTAAGAGTTCTTCTTCTGTGTTAAAATGGATAGCTCCTTCTAAGGTCCATTGGCAATTCCCTAAGACTACTAGATAGCCTTTGGCTTTGTATTGTAAGGCCAGTTTTTGCAGGAAGTAGGTTTTTCCTTTCCCGGGGATGCCGACAATTCCTATGAGTCCTTCGACTTTTTTGGCTCGGTGATTGGTTTTGCTCATGTTAGGCTCCACTCCCTCGAATTAGGTTAATGACGAGCATGAAGGTTGAGTAGACGATGAAGACGGTTAGCATGGCTAGGGCTGTTTGGAATATATTCAATATGGTTCCTATTGGAATAACCCCCGACCAGGAATAGGCTTGCTCCCATACTTGACTCACTGAATCAAAGAGTGATCCCACCTCAAAAAGATGATACTGAGGTAAGAGTTCCGCAAACCAAATTAGGAATCCACAAAGTAGTGAAATTATAGAAGCTATAATCACGATATCTTACCTCCCCTTTTTAATGCCATTGCTAAAATTCCTACTTCAAAACCAAGCCATAGACCAAGGGTTAATATATGCCTTAATTTATCTGACATGGCCTTATGACCAGAAGGAATATCCCCAAAATCAAAGACTACATGATACCGTGATACTTGGTCAGGGTCCGTCATGGTGTACCCTATACAGGGATATTGAAGGCCACCGTCAGGCGGGAAGAATAGCCCGTGTAAGTCGGCTGCTATAGAAAATGGGAATGCATTGGCGAAGGCTTCATTGACTGCTGAGAAGTCTTCTTTTATCGGGGTTAAATCTGTCGGTACAAGTAGAGCTATTAGTCCTGTATTAATCGCGCTTGCAATAAGTGTCGGCAATGTTTGGACCCAATTCCAAAAGGTATTTAACCAGGTCCAAACTTGATTAAACCATGTGAAAAAACTTGCTAAAAATCCTAATATCTCTGTTGGCTCTTCTTCTGGTGGTGGTTCGGTCGTTTCAACAGGATTTGCTACGATATCATTTATTTGATTCCAATTTGTTGGCTCTCCCGTTATGACTGTTTCTGTAGCCGCTGGACCTATGATTAAATCCGTTTTGGGATATGATCCAAAATACTGCATTTGTGCTTGTATTGTACTCATGGGAGAAGCATCAATCGTTAGATTTATATTTGTTCCTGATGTCGCTTCAAAGGTAAAAGGCCAAAAATGGTCATATTCAGTCCAAATGCCTGCTAGATCATGAAAGCTTGGCCAAATAGTAAGATCTTTTTTTCCTGGTTCTACTATACTAGGGCTACTCTCTATATTCCATCTCATCTAATTATACAGACCTAAATAATCACTATAAGGATAAACCAAATTACTAGATCCACCAGGGTAACCCCATTGTGCAAAGGCTGAATACATAGATAAATTAAGATCATAATAATCTAATGTTTCACCATCACTTATCGTCATAACACAGTCATTTTCATGCCCCGGTTCGGAAGGAGGAGGAGTCGGTGCAATTAAAGTTGTTAAAGAAGTATCAGCATACACTGGTTCAGTTGATTCGTATATTACACCGTCAAAATTTTTTAAAGCATTACTTGTACTATTTGAATGATCCAAATATACCCAATTATTGTTTGCATCTAAATAATATCTATCATATGCTTCTGAAGAAATTCCAAATAAGGTACTTCCATTTTTATAATATTTATCCGCAGGTGTAACCATAGTTATCAATACTAAAGAATATGGATTTTGATATTGTGCAGGTACACTTGTACTGCCGGCAATAATATAATGGGTTAATCCATTAGGTATAGGAGGAAAATTATAACTGCCAGGTCCTCCCGATCCTGACTCATAATCCATCCATGTTGTAATAGCTCCAAAGTTTAATATGTTAATTTGATACAATCCATCAGCACTGAAATTTTGATCATGGAATAACGTTCTTGGCGAACTAATAGGTGTATATTCTTCAAACGCAGGTAATGTTTGTCCAATATAGGACAACCCCCCATCGACTTTAATCGTTGCAGGGAGTCCAGGATATGTTGCGTTTAGCCAATTTTGTGCATTATCTATGGCTTGTAGATCAATCGTCAAATTGCCCTCGGCATCCCAACTAGGAGCAGTGATACCTGATTCATAATATCTACCTGCTATATCCTCAGCACTGGTAATTGATGAAACATTTAACCCTGCAGCCACTAATGTAATTAATCTTGCCAAAAGTGGTTTCGCTAATTTAATAGCGGCATTAGGCAAAGACGCATCAGCCGTTTTTACTGGTCCAAAAACACTTGATACAAGAATCAAGGCAATTAAAAAACTAGATAATAGTTTTTTCTTCACATCCTTAAGCTCCTTTATACACAAAAGTGCATAAACGCTTGGGCAACGTCTACGCACTTTTATTAAATTTCCTGGGGTTGTGGGTTTGGCTTAGCCAAAGAGGAAGCTTTTGGCTTTGCGGAAGGCGAAGCCGACAAGGGCGATTCCACCGGCAGCACTAAGCAGGGTAGGCAGGTTTTCGGTTAACCAACTGGTAAACATATTAAGATAGGGTACAATATTAATGGCGGGAAGGGTTAAGGTTGTTGGCTCCAAAACTAGTTCCTCCTTTCTATGGTTTTAGTTGAAAGGCCCTCTTCGCGGCAAAACGATGTCAGCAAAGTTATAATGCAAGTTTTGCCAGATTATACTTAATTGCCTGGTCAGTGATCCAACTAGAAATTAAATCCGGACTAATTTCTGCATCATCAACGAATGTTAGCAAGCCCTGCTTTTCCCATTCCCTTAAAAGAGCCTTAATTCTTGGAAGATCTAAAGACTGTGTACATACCCAAGAATGGGTGATCCAGTATCTAATCTCTCCTACCCGAATGAGTATTCCGGCACTCGCAAAGTCTGTTATGCTGGCATAGTCAATCCCGACGACTCCTGTTCTCCCGGTTAGATCAGGAACCTCACCGCAAGATGCCTGATGTTATCCCATGAAGTCACCTGGATTTCCTTATTACCATCAGGAATATTCATGCGCTTCGTCATGAAAGCGCTGAATTGCGCAGGATTGAGTTTCCAGTCCTCATACTCACCCCTGTCGACGAGGTGATCTAATGGTCCACCTCTAACATCGCCATTTGTTGTGGCATAGGTTCTTCGAGGATGAGGCTTTTTCCCTAAGCCGGTTGTAAAGACATTGATGTTTGCATAATCTTCGTATTGGTGAATTTCATTAAAAACAACAACACCGGAACGTAATCCATCTTTTCCTTTTGGATTATTCGTCCGGTATTTTATCTTTGATTTTGTTTTGGTGTTAATGATTTCTTCTTTGTTCCAGTAAAAATGTCTTTTTAGCTTCTTAGTGTTTTCGGTTCTTCCAGCACTCCGTAGATATCATCAAAGGGAGCCTTAGCTTGAAGTTCACTATTGGCACAGATATCAACGTCATAATGTTTGATACCGTTATATTTAGATGATAAAGCAAAGCCTTCAAAGGCAATATATCCATCCTTGCCTGCTCCCCGACCAATAAGCAAAAATAAATCTGGCCAACGCGGCAGCCCATTGGCTTTATAAGTACAGCAGTGTAAAGCGAAAACGAATTCTTCCCAATCAAATAGTTGATCATAAGGAAAATACTTTATTAGGCCTAAATAGTTTTCCAGCTGTTCATCATCGACATATATGTCCTCGTTATGGAAACATGACCTTACGTGGGCAACTAATAAGTGTTGCTCTTCACAGGCTTCAATGGTTCCGCTTTCTACAGCTTCGATGTATTGGAGGGTATGCGGATTGATCTTAGAGGTCATCATCCTCACCGCCAGATTGCGCCGGCTTGATCCCTAACTCTGCTAAGAGTTTCAGCATTTGAGCATTGATTTTAATACGTTGTTCAATACTATCATTCTTCTTTATACCCTTCTGGCCCCCCACCGTTGTCGTATTTTATTGTTACGCCACGGCGCTGGATATCCTCAACTAGGAGGCATTTAGTAACCCACATATCCATGTAGTCACCAACGAGATCTGTTTAGTATTTGCCAAAAGTTCCATTTCGCTCAAGCTGGTTTAATAAATCATTTTTTACTTCAGCATACAACTCCGAGTTTAGGTATTTCTTAGTTTTTGCATTTGCGGCCAAATCACCCCCCCACCACCCCTCACGCGCGTAAGCCTAGGCAGACTGTCTATGACCCTACCGAGTCAACACCCCGAAAATTAATTTACAATTTTTTCAGACGGGGGGTACTCTACAATTTTCCTTGAAGCGCCTGCAGCTCTATCATCTTAATCATGAACCTGCCAAGTATGGATTCACATTCCTTTTCAATATTTTCCCTTCATCCTCTTTAGCTTTTAATTCAATAAGCTTATCAATGATGTCGGCTGCACCGCATAATGTATCTCTAAACTTTTCTAGATTCTTCATGTCGCCTACCATCTCTCCTCCGTCAAAGGTTTCTTCTTTTTCTTTTGCCGATACCCATGCACCTCTTCATGACAATTGTGGCAAAGAGGTATCAGATTCTTGTATTCTTTGCCCTCAAAAATGTAGACCTTGCTCAGAGCTAACCTTGGATACCGCCTAACGTACTGAACATGGTGAACCGTGTCAGCTCGCTTATAAAAACCTCGCGCTTTGCAATGCCGGCATTCATTCTTAAATTCAAGCAAAACTTCTGCCCTTAGTCGCAGCCAATAGCTAGAGACATAAAAAGCATGAATATTGTTACTGTCGATTAGGCTTTGTACCCACCTTCCAACTTCATCTTGGTTACAGGGATTCACTCTACCCTCACACCTTTATTTACATCCACTGACATAAACCAAAAATAAAAATAGTCTACTCTAGCCCTCAGAAAATGTTTAACGAAATTAGAAAACCCCTCTTTACACACGTGTTAATACGTGTTATAATGTACTTAGAAGGAGGGGATAACATGAAAACCGGCGAACTACTTAAACTACTAAGTCAAAACAAAATAACTCTCAAACGCCGGGGAAAGAGACACGATATATACTACAGTCCAATCACCGGAAAGTCCTTCCCAGTACCTAGACACAAGACAGAATTAGCGGACGGAACACTAGACAGTATACTCAAGGATGCGGGGTTGAAATAAACCCCACATCCCGATAAATAGATAGAATATAAAAATGAAAGGAGTAGAACCTCAATGACCAATTATTTATATCCAGCGATATTCACCTTAGAATCCAATGGATCTTATTTTGTGAAATTTCCGGACATCGAAGGTTGCTATACTCAAGGTGATAACTTGCATGATGCTTATGAAATGGCACAAGATGTATTATGCTTGCGTCTCTATGATCTAGAAGAGTCTAAAGAAATCATTCCATCACCTTCTTCACCTGATAGCATTAAGCCTGAACATGGTTCTTTTGTGACTTTGATTAGCGCTGATACCCTTGAATATCGAAAATTTAACGATAACAAGGCAATTAAGAAAACCCTTACAATTCCGCAATGGCTTAATATTATGGCAGAACGCGAGGGTATAAACTTCTCCCAAGTCCTACAAAGTGCTTTAAAAGATCAACTTGGTATTCAGTAACTAAACAAAAGGAATATAATAATTTCAGCAGCCTTAACCGGCTGCTTTTTTGTATCCGCATATCCATGTTGCTCCTTTGCCATATATTACAACTTCTGAAAATCAAATAATGTTAGTATAAATGGTTAAATGATCTTTCAAAACTGAATAAGGAGGTCGCAACGCTATGATTAGGAGAATTGTGTCCTTGATAGCTTGGTTACTATCCATGAAATTAAAGCTACGCATCACCATCATTGTCGTAGTTGTAATTATCAGGTAGCCAAGCCAGATGGCGGGGAAATGTGCCTAAATAGTACATTTTCTCAAAATCTGAAACAGGATACAATTATAAAATAAAAATAAATAACAGGGATCTATAAATTAAAGCAGTTTCGATTCAGTTCGAAGCTGCTTTGTCCTTTTACCAACAAAAAAGTTCTTTATCGGGTAAAAATTATCTCAGGACCAAATAATCAAGGTATTCTCCTGATAAAAAATGCATTCCTAGCCGAAAACACAAAAAATGTGAAGTAAATAGAAAATAATAATTAATAACGAAGGACTTAAATCACCTTATTACTCCCGCATTAGTCGAGTTATTGACTTCTCCACTTAAATGCCAAATAGATCTAAAATGAGATAATCAGACTGATAACGGCAATTATTAATCTTTTAATTGTGATTTATTGTTTATTTAAACCAAAAAAAATATAAAAAAGATTAATGAAAGGAATATAAAAATTTTAAGACAGAAGAAGCTGGTCTCTTTTTTAACGCCACAACTCAACCCTCACACCTTTGTTCTCTCGTATCATCCAATGAACACTTTATGGACATGCTGCATAGTATAAATCAAGAAACCTCTCAATCTTATGGGAATCTAAGATAAAGAGGTGAAGTATATGCTTTGTGTGGCATTGCCAATAATTATTATCTTACTGCTTATAATTATTGGAGGACTATTTTTATTTCTGAGACCAATCTTAACGCCACCGCCACAACCTTGCCGCAGCAGATTATTATTTTAACAAGTTTTAGCCTAGGTGTTATTGCCTGGGCTAGAACATTGTGCCCGATATGCCTTTATTCGTCCGCATCAGTCGGTCAATCGCTTTAAAGCTGGAACTCTCCTCATACAACTCATTGAGCTCATCCTTTACAAGACAAATTATCCCATCATAGTTGCCGCAGTTCCCGCAATTGGCTGCGATCCCTTTACCTATCTAAGTAAATCCGACACATATAAAAGCTGGCTTAGCTAATTGCATCACCGCCTTTGAGGAAATAGAAAAAGAGCCTGAAGGCTCTTTCGATTAAATAATATTTATATAACGACTAGAATTATTCATTTGCACTCGGCAAAGGGATAACGTTAACCTTTAAAATTTTCCATTTACTCGAATTGCTATTTTCATCCTTCGCATAATAAAGCAGTTTATGAGGTCCTATGAAGTTCGGAACTTGAACATGTGCAAGTTCACCATATATTGGTGTTGTTTCCTCTCTATCCCACGCATAGCCTATATGGTGAACTCCATCTTTATCTATAGCTTGTAAAGTAATAACCTCGAAAGGATAATATTGGTCTTTTACTTGAGAAAGTATTAGTCTCGGTGCATTCAAAACTTCATTAAATCTGTAATTCACCGAATTATAGCTTTTATGCTTTCCTTGTTTATCAACTAGATGAAAATTAAGGACATGTTCTCCTATCTCTTCAGGAAATTCCACTTCAACGACATGATTGTATTCCTTTATGGAAATATCTTGATCCCAATTATACTGAACATATTCTACATCATCTGGATGCTTTGCGTTTATTATTATCCTATCTCCCCAAGTTATTTCAGAACCTGATGGCATATTAACTTCAAATTGACTAACTGCAGCTTTAAGCCAATTAACAGGTTTCATAAATTGATCGTAGAACAACAGCGTACATATTGAGCTAAGAAAGAAGCCAACAATTACTTTTGTAGCTGATACAAATATTTTATTCCTAAATAGTTCCTTGATAGTATCAAATATCTTTCTCATCCTAACTTTTGTCCTCCCTCCTTTTTTATCTGAAAATTCATTCGACAAAAAGGAAATATATTCCTGCATAATTGTTAAGCCTTTGATATTAAATATTTCTCATATATAATACAAAAGCCGCCCCGTTCGGACGGCTCTCTTTCTACCATAGTACCACAGATTAAAGCTTAAACACTGACAGGTTTATGCCAAATTACTGCCAAAAAACACTTTAGAAAAACAATTTACTCTGATTTACTTTCAATCTTACTCTTCGCTTCTTTGATTAAGTCATGAACAGTTTTTCCAAGTCTATCGAATGTAATAAAAATTACTACTGAAATATCTAAAAACATGTTATTCATTCTTTGTTCTAATGACTGTTCTTGAATTTGAGAATATGGATCCTTTAAAATTAAATAAGCTAATGCAACTATTACATACATTATTAATCTTCGGATATTAATTTGAAAGGCATTATCCCACAGATATACCCAAAATGCTGCAAACAAAGGAAGGGTATAAAAACAATTCTTAGATTCATTGGCGAAGGTGAATCACCCGCAATTTGTATTACTATATACCAAACCACAATTATAAAGGCCACAGAATGACCTATGATAAAAAACTCATACACAAGACCTTTCAATATAACATAACCTATATTTTTACTTTTAGTTTTCGTCCAATAATATAATTTAATAATCCAAGTGTCTCCTGAAATACAGGCAGAAGTAAAAGTTGATAGCACACATAAGATTACTCCCACTCCAAACAAAAATCTTCCTGGTGAAATTATATAAAAGTCAATTACCATTAATGCAATCCCTAAAACAACGCCTAAAATAAATATTATATTTGATGCCCATATCCTATTTTAAAATATATTAGCTACTTTTTGAGTCACCGACAAAAACTTCTTATCAAACGTCCCAATATTTTCTCTACTTAATGAAGACTCGAAAAAATACCGCCATTTTCGTTCAAAAAATAGATACAAAATGAATATAATAATTAGAATTAAAAATTTTATCATTCTCCAACTCTCATTCTAAAAACTCAACTAAAATTTCATTTTAAAACAACTGTATATGCATTAATAAAATTACTATTTCTACAGAGTTTCAACAAGCAAATACATTTTCCTGTCTGATCAAATTAATTTCTTTAAAATCACCACCCCAACTCCTCAAAACTAATCTGCTCCCTCTTCACATACCCAAACATCTGCGCAGCCAAAATAATAAGCTCATCCTTCAGCCGATAATACGACCTCACGGCCATCCCAATTTCCCCGGCTATCCAGAAATCCTTATTGAACCGCTGCATATACTTAAGATCGATCAGCGCTCTCTCCGTTTTCCCCAGAGAGCCAAGAATCATATCAACCTCATGGATCTTATGCCTCAGCTCCCGAATCTCCGTTTCAAGCTCCACTCTCCTGTTGGCATAGCTACCTGTCTGATCCCCTGTCATTCCAATGGAGCGTCCGGGGCTTAGGCTAATCTGAGCCGTATTACTGGGAAATTCGTGCTCAAGCTGCTCTATAAGTATCTGCAGACGAAGTTTGTCCTGGGTGTATGTCGTAAACCGACGAATCGTTTGTCGGTACCACAATGGCTTTACACGCTTTTTCTTTTCCTCAGTTGCGGCTTCAGTTGTCTCCAAGCCTCTTACCTCCTTTATTCACATTTAACTAACAGGTTGTCCACAGCTTTATCCACACCGACTCCATCCACATGCCGGGTCTAGGCATTGGACACAGCCGCCAGTATGGATAACCGTTGACCCGCACTATGGGCAGGCGTTATCATCGGTCATAATAATTCACCGTCCCACTCCCAAATACTCAATTTGCCTTTAGCCGGTACCGGATTATCCAGGGCCTTGATATCCTCCAGTATCCAAGCATATCGCCCTACCGCATACTCCCCAAAATCATACTCATGGCCATTAGCTGACTTAACGAAATCAATAAACTCAGGAGTCATCTTGACACAATCGACCAGATTACAAGTTGCTATGATACTTCCGTGCGGGAATCGAATAGACACATCGCCATTCTCCTCAGTTACTCGTAGTGATTCTAAAGCCGCAAAGAAAGGTTCTTTCCATGCCATATCCAGATTCTTTGCCTTATAACCTTTGCTTGCATGAATCGCCAATGGCCCCCTGTATTTTGTT
The DNA here is from genome assembly GCF_000244895.1 of Desulfosporosinus youngiae DSM 17734. Classification (NCBI taxonomy): domain Bacteria; kingdom Bacillati; phylum Bacillota; class Clostridia; order Eubacteriales; family Desulfitobacteriaceae; genus Desulfosporosinus; species Desulfosporosinus youngiae. The sequence continues at coordinate 1,259,939 of NZ_CM001441.1, read as the reverse complement.
GCCCAGCTACGAGTCTCTATTTTCTTAGCACCGGTAGCTATCAACGATGCCCAGGGCTGTAGTAGTGATATTGCTTTCATGACTCAACCTCCTCCAGATCCCAGCAGCTCATCTCTTCTTCCATAGCAGTAATCAGACCTTCGACGGTATCAATCGGCTCCTCACAACAACCGGCAAATGCCTCAAATTCTTCTTTAAGCACTCCTGCGACATTGTATATCTCGATTAGCTCAAGGAGCCTTACCAACCGGCTATTGGTCTTCCTTATAACTTCCCGTTTCTCGTGCTCGATATTTATAAGGCACCGTTTGCAGTTTACTTGTTCGTCAGAAACACCGTGCTGACGCTGCCAATGTGGAGATTCTAACCCGCACCTGGTTTTCTCAACGTTTTTGGGGTTTATGGACTGAATTATTTTGCTCATTGTTTTATCTCCTTCCCTCTAATCCCCTTACCCCTCTATCCTGTGGTCAAAGTCCGTAGCACAAAGGAAATGCTCTCTCGTTAATCCAATTAACCTGGACATTGTTGCATCCCAGACCTCTCCAAGTCTCTGGGCTAATTCCTTTGGATAATAATTCGAGTTAAAACCAGTTAAGAGGTTGTTTCTGTATCTCAGGTCAATCAAGCGATAATACATATTCTGCACCCATTCCGTAGGCTTCTCTTTGCCGATATCGTCAAGGATAAGAGCCTGCACTTTACCTAAAGTTTCAATCTTTTCTTCCATGTTCTCTTTGTCTCTGGAGAGCTGCGCTTGCCTTAACTCCGCCAGAAGATCTGCCGACGATACAAAGACAACTTGCACGCTTTTAGACAACATATCACTCGCTATTATACAAGATAACATCGTTTTGCCAATCCCAGGGTTCCCGATCAGGCAGAATCCCTTTGATTCCGACTCGGAGTTGATCTTTTCGGGCCAGGCCTTGAGATATCGCTTGACTCCTTCGAGCATATCCTGGTTGTTGTCGTTGACTTGGTAATCTTCGAGGCGGTAGGCTAGCTGATTGCCTCTTAGCCCGGATGATTTAAGTTTTCGTGCCGCACTCTTTTTCGCCTTGCATGTACAGTCTGAGTAAATTGATAAACCTAGTGAATCAACTCCTATTTCAACGATCTCTCGGTCTTGGCACTTAGGGCAATCATACGTTTGCTCTTTTTGTGGCAATCGATAGTTTGCTCCGGTATGATAAAGGCCGTATTTATTTGCTTTGTCTTGCTCTGAGCTTTTGGAGGTAGGGATCGTTTTCCCATGGCTTAGAATCGTCTTTAATGATTCCATTTTTATTCATTCCTTTTGCAATGCTTTATCCATATTACGGCAAATTTGAAAGACTCATTTCTTTAGAAACATAAGAGAATCCTAGCATTTTTCTTTAGACTCCCAAATCCCTTCCTGCCAGTAAATATACGATAAATCTTAAATAGATAAATCAAAAAACCAAAGCATTGAAAAATGTCTTACATAGTTAAACTCAAATAGTGGAAGCCCTCATTTTACAGGGGCCTCCACTTTGTTTATATGTCCTCAACTAGATGAAGCTAGGGTGAAAGGCTTTGTCTTACACTACATGATTTTTTGTGTTATCTTTGCGTTCAAAACACGTTTAGTGTTCTCCATGCAATTTTCAATACTGATTAAGGGAATAATCTCCATATCAAGAAATGGAAATATAGGAGATTGTGATATTAATGAATGGAGTTCCTCAAAGGAATCAACATCCCAAATCACGCAACCACCTTTTCTTCCAGCAAATGCTCCTTGAGCTAGAATCTTCCCCTGTTTCTGGTAGTTTATGGCGTTTTCCCATCCTTGTACCATTATTTCCTTAGACTGTTCCGGTGTAAATGGAGGCACTTGATTTAATTCAGCTTTAGCAAGAAATAACATACTTAACCCTTCTTTCTCTTAACTTTTGGCTTTTCATTTTTAGACATGACCGCCTTCACCTGCCTCATCCTAGGCAGACAAACAATTCAGGTTGATGGACTGGAAATTTCCAGTATCAACCCGAAATAAACAAAAAGAGCAACCGACCCCGTATAAAAAGGTCCATTGCTCTTTTCCTCTATTTCGGATGGAATTCCACCCTAATTTTCTTTATAAGTCGTAATAATAAAAGAATCGGCAAAATACCGATTCTAATTATGCTATGATTCTTCTTGAATTTTCTTCCAGCCCCCTATTGAGTTGATAATATCAAGAAGTATAGATTTTGTCAATAGTATTGATAAAAATAATTCAAGAAAATATTCTTTTGATATTAAGGTCATTTTCCCCTAGGGTAGCCCCCCGTCAAGTTGAACCGGTGCTTTACAAAATTATTATTGATGTAAGAAAAGGATGCCGCCTCTTGCTAAGAAATACCCCACATGCCATTCTGCCTATGCCTAGTGCGGCAAAAATACGTTCACCAGTGTTTAGATACGACCTTTGCTGATCCATTCTCGATCTATACGAGGTATCTAAGTCAACACAGTAACATAACGTGTTTAGTGCCACCCCATTGACGAAATAGCTAAATGAAAAAAGTGAGTTTATGGACGAACTGCACGCAATTTGCTGTTAATTGAAGTTGCCTTATTCTTTCGAATCTCTTTCAAATGGCGAATCCACAGATTAAGGTGCTCTTTGTAAAAGTATTCTGGGGCATCGACTTTGATCTTGAGAGCGAATGCTTGGAGGTAACTCAAGTGCTTGTTCATAGTAGACCAGACTCTGCTCGGTAAGATTCTCTGCACGTTTTTCGTTGAGGAATGCTTCAACCGATAAACTCCAACTTAGACCGATTCGCTCTCTTCTATTAGTATGTTTTGCTGACTTTGGGCCTTCCATGATGACCGCTCCTTTGCGTTTTTATTTCGCAAAAGATTACGGCATTACCCTAGTTCAAATATAGCGTGGGGATAACCAATAACTGAATCTAGCGCCTTTTTTCGTTGGAAACAACTCTATTACCGCATGAACACTGGCTTTCCGCACTACTGTCCGAATATCAAATTGCTCTACCATTGACTGGTTTTCCACCCTAAAAACGAAGACTTTCTGTTCCAGAACTGCCTTCTCCAATTCAATCGCACTAGTATACCGAACCAAATTTCCGTAGACAATTTCTTCAAATACTGCTTCCGGAATCATAACATCATCAAATAGAGTCCATAATAAATCCAGCTTTCCGATCGTGGAAAGGCCTATGATCGGGCTGGAATTGCAAACAACCCTAATCATTTCACAGATTCCATTTCATCGAGCAACTTCCTAAGAGACTCATCATCCTGGCATTGTTGCTCTTCCGAATACTCACCCCAATGCAATCCTCGGCTTCTCAAAATCTCCATGAAACCCAACAATGACCGCCCTGAGAGCTGCGCTGCTTTGGCTAATGAGACGGCTTTACTTACAAAAAGCCCGATAGCAAGTGACAGCCTGATCCTGTCATCCAACGAAGTCCCAACCCCTAAGCTATTAACAATTGGCACAAAATCGTCTGGAATGTTCACCTGAACCTTTATTTAAAATATAGTTCCCTCTTTCACCAGATAATCAATAACCCTCTGAATTTCAGCCTTCATCTTTTTGTATTCAATTTCCTTCCAGACTTTCAGAATTGGTACATACCTGGCATTGCCGGTCTGTTTGATTTTCTCAAGAAACAGTATAATCATCCCTCTGTTCCTGTCCTTCAACTCTTGAACAAAGCTGTAGTCTTTACCTTCCAGAAGTCGTTCAAACGTTTGTAATAATTCCTCCGCATAGGTTTCTCTCTCAATTTCCCAGCCTATTTTTGAGAAAACAATCACTGGCAGCCTGCCCGTGTATTCAATTTCAAGGTAGCCTTTCATTATCATCCAATCGATCCGATGGGTTATATCCTGTAGGGTCAGTTCCCGATAGTATCCATACACCGGACATAGATCCAGTCCATGCTCCAGCACTTTCTTGTCTTTAGATCCCTTCAGAATCTTGGCCAGCATACTCCGGCCCCCAGTTGCTATAAGTTCATCAGCCGCACGAAGTATCACCTTTATTTCTTCAATTGTTAAGCTTCTTATATCCCCGCTGTCAAGATCATATCTTACCCTTTGTTTTTTTCTGCTCATAGCTAAACTCGCTCCACTATTCTATACTTTTTTATGTTCATAGATGTTAGAATCGTTGAAATCTCCTTTGTTCTTTCATCTATTTACTTTTATACCTTCCACGTTTCCCACCTATTTCCCTCTGAGATCGTGAAAACATTCTTGGATAAGTAAAAAGGCCAGACTGTTAACAATCGGGAAATATACTAAACCCATTGCTTATTTGCGCTACCCTATAATCAATTCCTTTGACTTTGAGGACACACCCGTACTATGGAAAACCCTCAGACTTTGCGTACTGAACATAGCGGCGAAACCATGGGGATGCCCTGTTCATCATAGGTTACATTGGCTATCACCCCATAAACTTCTTCCAGCATCTGGGGCTTAATGATATCACCTGGCTTACCCGTACTGTAAACTGAACCCTTTTCATCCATAACGACGATATGCTGGGCATACCTGGCTGCAAGGTTGATGTCATGCAAGACAACAATAATATCTACCTTCTGTTTATCTACGATTTTCTGGAGAAGCTGACACAATTCTACTTGTTTTTGCAAGTCGAGAGAATTTACAGGTTCGTCGAGCAGAATTAATTTCGGTTTTCTAACCAGGGTTTGGGCAATAAAGACAAGTTTTTTTTGCCCTCCGCTTAATTCACTGAAGTTACGGGTTGCCAGAGCTGTGATATTCAGAGATTCAAGGGTATCCATGACGATATTCAAATCTTCATCCGTTACTTTATAGCCAAGTTCAGGCAATCTCCCTAAAATAACCATTTCCAACACCGTGAGGGTGGATATCTCCACATCCATTTGAGGCAAATAAGACATAAGCTTTATTTTCTCTTCCGTATTCATGGCGGTTATGCTTTCAGTACCGTATAATATGTTTCCGTGATAATTCAGCAATCCGAAAATCGATTTAAGCAAGGTCGATTTTCCGGCGCCGTTAGGTCCGAGGATTACATTGAGACCTTTGGCAAAAGTAAGACTTAAGCCATCAAATATTTTATGGGACCGTTTGCTTTTTTGATAGGAAAAGCTCAGATTATTGACTCTTATCATTGCATACTCCTCATTTTACCAAATATTATGGAGACAAAAAACGGAATTCCAATGACAGCCGTTACCAATCCTATGGGCAGTATGACTCCTTTTATAATGACTTTGCTTATAACAAACGCAAAGGACATTATAAAAGCACCGGTTAATGCAGAAAGGGGCATAAAAAACCGTTGATCTTCACCCACAAGCTGCCGGGCAATATGAGGGGCGATAAGACCCACAAACCCTATGGTTCCCACAAAACAGACGGCTACGGCGGTAAGCAGGGAAGTTATAAAAATGACTCTTCTTCGTACTTTAGCAGTATCTACACCTAAACTCCTCGCCTTCGTATCATCAAGAGTCATGGCGGTCAGTTTCCAGGCATCTTTATACATAATAAAAAAACATACTGCAAGTACAACCAAGACAATAAAAAACTTATCCCAGGTAGTTTTCAGCAAGCTGCCAAAATTCCAGAAAATCAAACTTTGAAGTTCATCTTCATCGGCAACATACTGCAAAATCATGGTGAGAGCACTAAAAAGAAAATTCAAGGCTATACCAAATAAAATAATAGCAGTCTTGCCGATTGAACTCTGACGGGAGAATAAGTAGATCGCCACGGCCACAAGAAGCGAGAAGACGAAAGCATTCACCGTCACTACCAGGGTATCTGAAACATGAAACAGATTTGCATTCAATATCAGTCCCATGGCTGCCCCAAAGGAGGCTGCAGCAGATATTCCCAGGGTAAAGGGACTCGCTATAGGATTGCGCAGTATGGTTTGAATTTCACAGCCGCCAATAGCCAAGGACGCCCCGATAACAACGGCCATAAGAGCCATGGGCAAGCGTATCTGCCTGATGATCATTGGGTTATGACCGTCCCCTTCACCTGTAAACAACACTCTCAATATTTCCTGAATACTTATGGAGGATGAACCCATGGAAATATTCAGGATCAGTAAGAAAGCCAAGCCAATCAGCAGTACCATGATCAAGATAACCCTTTTCTTTATCAGGCTGTTATACAGCTTTCGGTTTACACTCTCTTCAGGCCTTATTTGATATTCCATTATTTATATTACCTCGCTATATGTTTTTTCAGTAAATAAACGATGGCCAAAGGGCTCTGGAATGCTTGCTGCTTTTCCCACAGCCCTTTGCTGTATTATTTACTTATCTGAAGTACAATCTTTAAGAGTCATAAACCAGGTGGTGATATCACTGTCCAGAACCATAAATCGGTCAAAGAACTCATCGAGAACCGCGTCCGGGTCAACCTCTTTAAATTCTTCCGGATAGAATAGCTTAGCCATTTTCAGGCAGGGATAGAAAGCGTAAATCGATCTGCTTGTTGCATGGGCAAATTCGTACAGATTACCATTTTTAATAGCCGTCAAATCACGCCAGCCAATTCTGTTGAGGATATCAAATTCACATTTTTTTGTTTCTTTAATAGAATCCAGCCATCCGTCATTGGTTCCACTAAGGATAATGTAATCCGGATCAGCCTTTAGAACATACTCAGGATCAAGATTACTGCCGCCCCCGCCTGAAGCTGCAGTATCCAAAAGAAGGGCGTCGGCAATGTTATCACCACCAGCAATCCTGATAGGTAAACCCCAACCCGCAGCACTGGTTGCGGTCGATCCATAAACTTCGGAATATCCCGACTTTTCATAGTAGACTGTGGGCTTGTCCTTACGTTGGGAAAGATTTTTGGAAGCGATCAATCCGTACTGCTTATCGAGGAAAGCCGACACTTCGGCAGCCTTCTTTTCCTCCTGGAATACCTGACCAAGCAGCTTCATGGTTTGCTGAACAGACTTATCCAGATTTTTGCCGGGGACATTGATAAGAACGATGGGGATTCCTGCCTTTGTCAGCTGTGCTTCTATTTCCAGGGCGTAATTATGAGCGGACATTGCAGAATTGACAATGAGCACATCGGGATCCATAGCCAGAATCATTTCCAGGTCAAAAGGAGCATTATGGTCGGATATCTGTCCCACGTGCTCCATGTAATTACCCACACTGGGCCTGTACAGTTTCTCATATTTTTGTATGCCATGGCCACCATCCTCTCCTGAAGCCACCAGCATTTTAAAGGCATCCTTACCTTTAAGGGGTATAATATAGTCCATGACATCCATCGTACTTATGGCATAGGACGAAATCGGCAGGCCAATGGTTACTTTGCGGCCTTTAGCATCTGTTATGGTTATAGAGTCTGTAATTTCCTGCTTTACAGGCATTGCCTCTTTGTTGATTGCAGCAGTTACCTTTTCCGTTTCTTCCTCAGGCACAAGATACCCGTATTTTGAAGGGTTCTTGCCGGCAGTCTCCAATGAATTGGCAACGGCATTGATGATTCCATTGCTTGTGAGTGTAGCACCGGAAACAACATCGACAGCCAAGGACTGTGCTTCAATAATGCGTTGGGGAATTTTCTCTATGGCAATGGTTCCGATATCTTTTGTTTCGCTATTCTCACCCACGGCAATATTGGCAATTTTTCCATCTTTATCGACTTCGGTTGTTACCGTAAGCTCTCCATGATAGCCTGCTGCCCTACCCGTAAAGCTTCCCTCTGCGCTTGATGGGCCACACCCGGCGAACGAAATGAGTAACGCCATCACAAGAAATAAGGCAAGGCTGGTTTTTACTATTTTTTTCATTATCTTTTCCATTATGTTCTCCTCTCTTTTTAACTTACTTCAAAATTCGTCAATAGTGTTTTTTCTTTGTTACATTTATACCCCTCCTTATCATTCAATCAAGTAGTCTTCCTTTTTTGTTCTCTGAAGAAAACTTCGCTGGCACCCACCACACGAAGACACTGTCGACCCACGAATTAGCCCTACTTGCAGACACTGTCTTCGCACAGATTAGCCTTTTAGTTATCCTCCGGTGAGACGAAAGCTTTAGTTAACCTGTGAAAACTTTCAAATAAAAAACTCTTAGCTTCTACAATCTTTTAGAAGCTAAGAGTTGTTCAACTACTCGAGTTGACTAATCCACCTATACCACCCCTATCGCTCGTAGAGTACCTTCGGTATGTGAAAATAGGCAGGTCTTCTGGCTCAAGTATCAACATTTTTACAGCCTTCCCAGTTGCCCAGTGGCATTTTGTAAAAACTCCTCTATATACAGCGGCGGGACCGCGTGGGATTTTCACCCACTTCCCTTTTTAATCGGAAGATAACAGATATCTGCCGAAACCTATTTTTACTATTAAATTTTTCACTAATCATGTTACAGCATAATGCCAGCATTCTTCTTCATATGATCAGATCCCCGTCCATTAGTCAAAGGCTTGAACCTGAAAAGACACGATCTGCCGGTTATTCCCTAATCCTTAGGATTCAGAGCCTGATCATAAGGTTTAATATCCAACACAGGGGTATTGTCCAGCATATCCACACCTTGAAATTCGAGGCTGCTACCTTCGATTTTGGTGAACTTAACAATGGACATACCAATTCCATTTGGCCTGTTAGGAGATCTTGTGGAAAAAACCCCTAAATATTCTTGGGTTTTTCGGGAAACCGTCTTTAAACTATAACCGTCTGATTGATGGAAATAGAATAGGATAATCCCGTAGGACCCTGCCTGAATATCTTCGATGCCTTCCTGATATTCATCCAATAGTTCTATCCTTGCCTTTTGACCTGCTGCTAAAATATTTTGTCTGGGAATCTCCTTTTTTTCCTTAAAAGGGGAGCGAATATACCCTATTGGCCGCATAATAATTTCCGTGGCAACACCACCAATTATCGTTTTTACCCCTCTGTTATCCCTTCATTTACCTTGACCGCTTCTGTATTCGATAATATTATCCAACATTCTAAATAGTAATTTCTTAGTAATCTCTTTTTCTTCTTCCGTAAAGCCTTGGGACAATAGTTTGTTCAGATTTTTAAAAACCTGATGAAATTCTTTTTCAAATCCCAAAGACTTATCTGTTACATAGATCCGTTTCTTTCTGGCGTCTTTAGGATCCTCTTCCCAATAAACATAGCCTTCATCTTCCAGTTTTTTTACGGCTCTGGCCGTATTAGCTTTGTCAATATGCAGCTTCTCGCTCAGCTCTTCCTGGGTCAAGCCGTCCTCATTAAAAAGCAGCTGGGTTAAAAAACTCCACTGTCCTTTCCCGATATTATATTTTTTGATATTCTCTCCAATATATGTTTGGCTGTATCTGTAAATAGCCGAAATCGCTTTTATATAGGATCGTTTATTTTCACGTTTATCTGACATATGTCGATTTCACCTTTTCCCGAATTGTATCACGATATAGTTGCGAAAGCAACTATATCCTCTAAAAATAACCTAGCGTTTCTCTTATTTATTTCCAAATCAATTCCTCCGCTTTGGTTAATTACATTCAAATATTTCAGATCCAATTAACGATGACTATGAATTATTTGATATGCCTTATGGAAATTATTCTAGCGCAAAGTTTACTGCGCCTACTGCATGAAGCAACGTCGTATCAAATAACGGTACTGCCGAATCCTCAGGTTTGACTAATAAACCAATTTCCGTACACCCTAGAATGATTCCCAGTGCACCCCGCCCAATCAAGTCTACAATAACTCTCTTATAGCTGTCTCTTGATTCTTCAATGATCTGTCCCAGACATAACTCATTATATATTATGGTATTTACCATTACTCTATCCGTTTCTTTTGGAATCAAAACGTTTATTCCCCTGGCCTCTAAACGCGCTTTATAAAAATCCTGTTCCATAGTATATCTTGTTCCCAATAAGCCTACAGTTTTAATTCCGTTAGCCAGAACATGCTGCGCTGTAATATCCGCAATGTGAAGTATTGGAATATTAATAGCCGCCTGAATCTCCTCAGCAACCTTGTGCATAGTATTGGTGCAAATGACGAGAAAATCGGACCCAGCCGACTCAAGGCTTTGAGCTGCATCTATCAGAATCAGTGCGGCCTTTTCCCATTCTCCATTTCTTTGACAGATCTCTATTTCCTCGAAGTCTATGCTGTATAGAAGGCATTTGGCCGAATGCAAACCTCCAAGCCTATGCTTAACTTCTTCATTAAGAATACGATAATATTCAGATGACGATTCCCAACTCATTCCTCCGATTAAACCAATCGTCTTCATCTATTTCCCCCCAAATCATTATTCCCTTAGGTCTGCTTAGCAGAAACCTCTTTTCAATGATCTATCAACTCTTTTAAGAACTTGTTATGAAGATTGCTCATTGATACTAATGATAGTATTGCTCCTAAAAGTGCCATAAACATATCCCATTGTGTATCCCAAACATCCCCTTGAGTACCTAAAAATGCGTCGGCCGCACTGCCAGTGGCCTCTGCCACTCCCCATTCTATTAATTCATAGGATGCACTAATGGCAAGACAAATGCTGATTATAACGAATGATAACAATTTCCCTCTTGTTAATCCTGATTTACGCAGCAATATTTCCCTGACAATAATAGCGGGTATAAAACCTTGAGCAAAATGCCCTAGCCTATCGTAATAGTTCCTGTCAAGATGAAATGTATCTCTTAACCAATTGAATAGCGGCATTTCAGCATACGTGTAGTGTCCACCTACTATTAGTATAATGGCGTGTATTAACACTAAAAAATAGATAAGATTTGTAAATCTGAATCTGTTATACGTAGCGGTTAGGACAATCAACCCAATGAGCGCAGGCAATACCTCTAAAAACCACGTAAACAAATCCTTTGGGTTTATAGCTGACCAAATCAAAACGCCGAAAAAGATTAATAATATGCCCACATGTAGCGGATCTAACCTATTGTTCACTCTAATCCTCCTATCATCCATCTCTACTATTGCTATTCGCTAAAGTTCCGAGGGATTGGAGCACGAAGTCTAATACTTTTCAGCAAAGATAAATACATCTGTCGTGACAGACCCATCGCTCTCCTGGTAAGCTTGTTTAGTTATCTCAATGATTGCTAGATGATTATCATTTAGTATTTTTTCGACCCTTTGTGCCGAGTGATAATAATAGTAAATTTCCTCTTCAGAAAAACTGGTTTTCTCGAAACCATCATTCTTTCCTTCCATAAAACTTAAATACAGTTTCCCTTTCTCTCTCAAATAGTTTGAAACCTTTTGCAAAAGGTCCAGCATTTCTGTTTCATTTAAATGAACTATGCAAAAGGACAAAAATATTACATCAAATGATTCGTCTCTATAACTGATTTCTCTGATATCTCTGCAACTAAAATCTCCCGCCGGAACATTTTTTCGAGCCAATTTGACCATTTCTTCAGAAAGATCAATTCCTTGAATAACGTATCTTTTGCCGGACAGCATTAATTGTCTGGATACATTTCCTGGTCCACAACCTAAGTCTAACACGTTCATTCCAGGCTCAAGCAAATTAATGAACTCTGTTATCTTTTGGATGTAAGGTGTAAACTCTGAAAACTTCTCATTAAATTCATTACAATTTTTGTCATATGCAGTTATAGTCTTACTAATTCTTCCCATTCTAAAACTACCTTTCTGCTATTATCCTGCTCACTTGTACTTAAATCAACTTCCTCATTAACCCTAACTTCTTCTATAGTTCATCTTGACATTTACATTATTCTGCGACTGTATCATTATCACCTTCAAAAACTGGTGAAAATGGGCAAAAGAGAAAACCATCTCTCGTAAAAAGGTTACAAAGAGATGGCTTCTTTATCTTCCTAGACGGGGCATGGGAGTGACGAGTTTAGCCGTCCTTCTCCCAATGCCATCCATGCACAGGCCAAATGCACATCGATGTGAAGAATCGCCTCATATCACGATGTTTCAATTGACTCTATTGATCACTTCAACTAATCCTGTATACATGTAGTTTGACATTATCTTATATCCCTTTTTATTGGGATGAAGTCCGTCCGCTAATAGCTCATCCAATGCATCTTGATTTTTAGGGAACGCGCTCCACACATCTAAGAGATTTACCCCTGACTTAACTGATACATTTTTAATTGCTTTTCTGATAGCCAAAAACTTAGATTCATCTTGAGAAACCATAGGAGGCTCAACAATGCAAAAGATATCCGCTTTAGGTGCCTTGCGCTTAATAACACGAATTAACTTTGTGTATTTTTTGCTGAACTCATCCGGGGTATAAACATTTCTATCATTTCTTCCAACGCAAATAAATACCACGTCTGTTTCACTTTCGATCTCGGTTGCTCTTTCCAGACAATAATCAACCAGCGTTCCTGATGCAGCTTTGTTGTCCCACTCTATCTTGTTTGAATACTTCTTAGCTAACGATTTATTGAGATAGGAATCCCATCCTGTTATATATGGTTCAAAGGCCCCTTGACTAACAGCAATAGAGTCCCCGAGTATCACAGCGTTGACTGTACCATTCTTTAGCTTTTTAATTCCTTTAAGGTTCACGGGATGAACTTTGACCACTGATTTAGTGATGACGGTTCCCTGTGCTGCCTCTACTGTTTCCGGAATACCAAAAGTGCCCATAGTGAACACCAGTGCTGCGAATAATAAATAAATGATTCTCTTCTTCATGCCCCTTACTCTCTTTCTAGCTATTGATGCGCCCCAATCATCTCATAACTTTCTTGCGAAGTAAGGGGAAATTTGTCGTAATTAATATAATGATCTACTCTATCCAATTTTTACTTTTTGGCAGATGAATACGCATTGCTTAAAACAAAGGCGGTCCCATTGTATTCGTACTCTTGGATAAATCGCGTTTTGGCGTTCGTCTGTGATTTTACGGCAAAATTGTCTTGACTCATAATAATTTTATTCTTAGAGATCTGCCAATCGCCATGATCACCTGCCGCAGCATCCCAAAGGATGTCATATCCATCTTTGCCATTCCAAGTAGCTAGCGTTAATTCAGGATAACTCCCAATTTCACCACTTGTAGTTATTAGCCCTAAAACCGGGAAGGGTATCCCTTCAAAATTATATAATTTAATGCTTATGGGATACATAGCAAAATCAAGCTTAGAATCACTTCCTCCAATCTGAACTATTGCTTGCTTCTCAAATGTTTTGCCGGTCCAACGTAAGACTGCGAGAGTTCGAGTTTTTTGATAATAAGATATTAGCTCATTTTGCGAGTCGTTATCTAAGTCGAAGAGATAATGATCATTTTCAGGAATGCTGTATCCCGGAGGCAATACCTCATCCGTGATCTCTGTCGGTACTGGAGAATCCGAAGATGTAGTGATTTGAGCTGCGGTGATGCTCTGCCTGTTAGTTTCCAGGGCCAAATATCTTCGATCAATATTATCAGAACTTGCGCCGGATTTGTCTTTTATAAACAAGTAAGTGGTGTCTTTATATTTCCGCCCTGGCAAGATGGTAAGTTCCTCTCCGCCCAGATACTCGCCATTGGTTCTTTTTAGGCTAACTTCTAATATATAATTATCCGGTACTAAATCATTCGAGCTAATAATTCCAGTCTTTTTGTCGTAGTGCACTCTAGCCGCTGTTCCCTCACTACTGGTTAGGGTAACCTTCGGTTCATCAGCTGGTGTTATCGATAAGATCCTGGCATAATCGCTTAAGGCAAGCTTGAACTCGATAGCCCCAAAGGAAGGATTCACAATTTCGTTTAGCTTGGCAATGAGATCTTTACCGCCCGTTGTTATAAAGGCACTTGACTCACTGAGAGCATTAAGCTCGTTAAGAAGGCTTTTAGCGTCAGTGTAATATTTATCTTTTCCAAACCCAGTATTAAAGTACTCTTGGTAAAGAGGTCCGAAAGTATCGATTTCTTGGGCAGCCAATTTAGCTAAGCTGTTGGCATATTCCTCTGAAAGAGGATATTCCTCTTTTAAAATCAGTAAAATCTCTTTGGCCTCATCCTTATCACTAAAATTAAGCTCAAATAGCTTTCCATAAACAAAAGGAACCTTCGCGTGCCGGGGGTAATCCGAGATGAAGGATTGCAGTATTTCCTCTGCTTCGGATTGTTGCCCATCATCAAGCAGCGCAGCAGCCATGGTTAATCTTTGATTAGGTTGATATACCGTCTTAAAATAGTAGCCGCATGCAGCTATACCCAAACAAACAGCTAGAATTGAGAGAATGAGTTTCTTCGTAATCCCTTTGTCTGGTGATGTAGCTAATACATTTTCAATTTGGATAGGTAACCCGCAGTTAGGGCATTTTTCGGAAGCTCCAGTTTCATGTCCACACGTACACTTCACGATTTCTCCTCCTTTGTTTCCTTCTGTTGCTTTTCGAATAATTGCAGTTTTTCATGCTTATTCACATTGTTCCAATTAAAACATTCTTTTTCCCTTTTAAGCGCAATGTTACATTTCTGATGTGAAGATTCTTATATTATTATATAATTCTCTGCTAATTGCTTAAATCCCTTTACAGAAATGAAAAAAGCGTGCTGCTGCACGCACCTACATCAGGCATTCAAGTCAAAATATACCTTTCCTGAACAATTAAGAAAAGAAAAGACGCCTTAGGCGTCAGATTGTATTTAAATTCGCTGCATTCTTCTTATCTTGCTGCGATTCCAGTAATCACCTTAGTTTCCGAAGAGCTTTGAAACCAATCATTTTGGTGTTCTACACCGAAAAGTGAATCATGACCTAATTTTGAGGCCGCTAAAGCCGCAGTAATACCGAACATGGCATTAGAAACTACATAGGCTAAGTTAGTTCCCGCATCTTTAGCCTTTATTTTTTTACTTGTAAGAACAGCAAGCATAGCATTGATAACAGCGCCAAATGAGACGCCGAAAAATAATCCTTTAAGTACTATGTTGTCCTTACCAAATTTAGTCAATATATTAACTAAAGTAAAAGCCCCACCCATACTTAAGGCTAAATTCATAATGGTTCCTAGTAATTGACCCTGCCAGGAACTTGCTTGTCTTCGAGATGAGACCCAAACTCCTGCAGCCAGGGTACGATATGACCGTTTGGATATTCCGATCAATGTAAAAATCAAATCAATTACCATCATCATCGTAGCACCAATTCCACCTGCCAGAACACTTAAAGTAATGCGGTCCTTTATCTTATTCATACCTAACGACTCCTTTCAGCTTTAAGTTTAGTTTGTCTCTAAACCAAATTAATATTTTGGAAAATTTTCGAAATGACGAATGGCATCTATCACAATACCAAGTTCGACATTTATTAATAATAGGTTGTAGTAGTAAGTCCGGGAAATTGAAAAAGTATAAATATACAATTACGAAATGTACAACTACACACTTATCCTCACGATTATCTTCTAATTCAAGCGAAAGAAGTCAGACAAGGATAAATCTACAAAAACCAACGTTCATTTAATCGAAGGATGACGAGATTAATTTTCAATATGGAAGGAATTAGCATTTTTGATCTTGAATTATTTATTTAAAATCTTTAAATGGAGGTTTAAGCAATGAAAAGTTGTACCTTAATTGCCAGCCCACTTAATGAAGAAGGACTCTGGTTTGCAGAAATACTTGAAGTAGAAGGGTGTAAAACTCAAGGAAATGACCTGCTCGAGGTAATTCAAAAAGCGAAAGAATTACGGGAAGCAATTGATACAATTAATGGACTTCAATTCGACGAAGAGGAATCACCAAGTGATGAAGAGGAAAACAATTGTGATGTTGTAGGCTATTTTGTGTCCCATAAAAATAAGGCCAATGGGTCTATTTGTTCGAATATCAGTGAAGTTATTGGAATGATTGAGGACTTCGATATTGTCACTGATAGAGGGAGTAAAGCTTTTAGAAGACACCTAAGGATTATTATGACTCATTTATCTTTGGAAATGCCTACCCTAAGCATTGGACCTTGGACCATACAGTGTAAATCCATGAAAAGACAATTAGCATCCGCTCCTAAATGGGAGGGATGGAAAGATAAATGGAACGCGAATGAGGAGTCGGCCTAAGATATCAGAAAAAATCCTTGACATTCACCCCTAAAAATACCCCTGAAAGCTAACGCTTTCAGGGGTATTTTGCTCGACTTAAATATTAAGCCAAGAATTATCAGAGTATTTTCCGATTCAAACACCGTTATGTTTCAGAAGAAAGACCTCTATATCATACCGTTAATCAACGGGAAATCATTCATGTAGTTTATCAAAACACTTATCATTCTTTAATTAGTCTGAATACTCATTAATGGGTAACGCTCTCAGCAAAGAGGGAATCATCATAACAATTACTAAGATAATAATTAATTTCATACTTAACATCTCCTTTCCTTATTTTTTAGAGATCTACATTATTTAATATAAACTAAAGATGTTTCATTTCGGTGACCTATTTGTGTATAATATGTGAAGCTTTATCATCGTTTTGGGCTTTAAGTCTGGCATTACTTGAAAGAGTAATATAGCATAACCCAAAGCCTAAAAAAGTGAAACAAATGGATGTCAGCAAAAAGTCTAGTCCGTTCATAATTAAACTCCCCCAATGATTTATCTATATATTAATACGTATTTAGAGCTTGTTTTCTGACGGTCATCGTCAATATTTTACCTTGTGCTCGGGCGTGAGAGGGGGACAGGGTTGTCGACACACTCCAAGAATGTGTCAACAACCCCGTCCCCCTCTCACGCTAAAAGGACAGCAAATGCTGTCCTTTTAGTCGTATTTTTAGTCCCGTAAAGTAGTTATCTAATTATGTAATACTAGGTCCGGCGGAACGAATATCCGCTGAAACATCAACAAACTTCTCAAAATTGTGACGAAAGCTCTCCGCCAGAGAGCGTGCAGTTTTGTCATAAGCCTCAGTGTCGTCCCAAGTATTACGCGGAGTTAGGATTTCAGCAGGTACTCCATTTACTTCTTCGGGAATCAAAATGCCAAAGACCGGGTCCGCGTGATAATGAACCTTCTCTAACTCTCCGTTCAAGGCTGCCGTTATCATAGCTCTGGTATACGTTAGATTCATGCGTTTCCCGACTCCATAGGGACCTCCAGACCAACCGGTATTGACTAAATAAACTCTAGCTTTATGCTCATCAATTCGTTTTCCTAACATATTCGCGTAAACCGCCGGACTCAATGGCAGAAACGGCTCCCCGAAACAAGTCGAAAATGTGACTTGCGGTTCCGTAACTCCCCGCTCTGTACCTGCAAGCTTTGACGTGTAGCCGGATAGGAAATGATACATGGCCTGCTCTTTAGTAAGTTTTGAGATCGGCGGCAGCACTCCGAATGCATCTGCCGTCAAAAACACAACTACACGCGGATGACCTGCCAGGCTAGGTATCAAGGCATTATCAATATAGTTTACAGGATAACCCGCACGTGTATTTTCGGTAAGAGAGTTGTCTGTGAAATCCGGCACCCTAGAATCCGAATTTAAAATAACATTCTCAATGACCGTTCCGAATCGGATGGCCTTCCAAATCTGGGGTTCCTTTTCTTGAGATAGATCAATGCACTTGGCATAGCAGCCCCCTTCAAAATTGAAAATGCCATTTCCGGACCAGCCATGCTCATCATCACCAATCAAACTTCTCTCCGGATCAGCTGACAGAGTTGTCTTGCCCGTACCTGAAAGACCAAAGAAGAGTGCAGCATCCCCATCTGCTCCAACATTTGCGGAACAATGCATAGGCAAAACTTCACGTAAAGGCATCAAATAATTTAAAACGCTAAAAATGGATTTTTTCATTTCTCCAGCGTACTCAGTACCACCTAAGATAATGATCTTTTTCTCAAGGGACAGAATAATATATGCTTCTGAGTTAGTACCATCAGACTCCGGATCTGCTTTTAGACCGGGAGTACAAATCATAGTGAATTCTGGTTGATGAACCTCCAATTGCTGAGATGTTGGTCTAATAAACAACTGTTGGACAAAAATGTTATGCCAAGCATACTCATTGATTACTCTAAGTGGCATACTGTATTTTTCATCAGCTCCAGCAAACCCGTCAAACACGAAATAGTCCTTAGTTTCCAAATACTCCAAAGCCCGTTGATAGAGTCTATCAAATATCTCAAGACTGATTGGTTTGTTAACGTTTCCCCAAGCGATTTGACTATGAACAGAAGCCTCATCAACGATATATCGATCATTGGGAGAGCGGCCAGTGTAATTGCCGGTCGTGCAACATAGTGCACCGGTATCAGTCAGCACACCTTCTTGTCGGGCTAATGCAATTTCCACAAGCTTGCTTACCGGCAGATTTCTGCCGGCAGGAGGCTTTATTGCAAACAGTCGATCTACGTGGGAACTGGTATCCATCTCTAAGTAACCCCCTAGATTCTAATTCATAATACCAACATAAATGGAATGACCCATAAAACTATTTTGATTATTGTATACATAAAACAGTTTGACCCTATACGTTATACTAACAGAAAGCGCTGATTTTTTCCAAGGTTTTTTTCCTATTAGATGGGCGGAGTTTTGATTTTTTGCATTTTCTTAGCAGGTTTTTTCATCTTTCCAGCGAATCACTTATATAGAGGTGATATATATGAAGACTCAATATCTTGTAATTCCAGTTTCCGATGAAGATCGTAAACGTCTAAATTATGTATGTACTAAACTTGGTATAACTATCGAGCAGTTCTTTAATACTGCGTTACGAGAAGGAGAATTGGAAATTCTGAGCACTGATGCCTTCAAGCAAGGCGGTGCTTTTTGGAACATCATGGAAAACCCACCTAAGAACGACTCCGAATAACCTAAAATTCACTTTTCCTACATCGTTTTTTATATTATAATGATCTTAGTTGTTCAAAAATGCACAAAATGAAGCTAAATGAGGGTGGTTAATGTATGGATGACAATAAACAGTCCGACCTTGATAATTTGGCAGAGAGCCTGGAGGAAAACTCCAAAAAATCCAAACAAGCACTCAGTATGGTAAGCTTTACTGATCTGTTTACTCCAGCTTTTATGAGTGCTTATACTCAATTTGCTAATTTTGGTGAACTACTAGTTGTCGGTAAATTTCAAGTAAATAGTTTTCAAGAATTTATGGCGCTCCTTGACAAAGATTTTGATAAATTTATTGCGAAAACAACTAAATTTAAAAGCTGGGAAGAAATGCAATCCACAGCCGTCGCCGACTATATTAAAAAGAAAGAAAGCGGCAACTAGTTCGTTTAGGCTTGCTTTGTTAATCTAAAAAGGGTATGCCTTGGAATTGCATAAAAGGTTGATTGATATCAATTATGAAGCCATCACCTGACAAAATTAGTGTGATGGCTTTTATTTCAGTCTACCTTACTTCCTTTACGGCTTAGAACAGATACCATTTCTTTAGCACCTTCGCGAATGGTGTTCAGTTTATAGTTTTTATTTTTCTGAGTGACTCCTATAAAGTCAAACTTATCGGCTCTTACGTGAGTGAAGAGTCTTTCCATTGAGGTAAGACATGAAATGATTCCGTTGCCGCTCCCACCTGCTGCGGCTACGGATATCACTTGTTTGGCTTCAATAAACGAATTTTGTTTTTTCAAGGCTTCGCAGCGTCTTAAGCGGTCGGTGAAAGCTTTCGCCGACTCACTCATATCCCCCCAATAAACTGGGGTTATAACAACAAAAGCATCAAACTTAGCCATAGATGCATGCAAGTTCTGAAAGTCATCCTTTATCTGACACTGGTGCTCGTTTCGGCATGATCCCCAACCATTGTCACAGGCTTGGCAGTTACCGATCCTTTGCTGATTTAGATTAACCATCACAACGTTTGCACCTGCCTCCTCTGCCCCAGTTTTAGCAGCGTTTCCACAGGCGGCTGTCAACCCATCAATATTAGGGCTGCTTGTTAAAATCATCACGTTCATATTTCTCATATCCTTACATTTAAATTAATTCCCCCCCCTATTGTATCAGGAAAAGCGATGTCCCTAAAAGGATTTTTATTAGTTCACTATGATATAATTATGATGTACCTCATCGCAGCCAAGTACATTAGCGCTGCTTGTAGAACCTGAAGCCGACGATGATGGATCATACAAAGGGGTCAACTATATGGATCGTTTCAACTATATAAAAAGCATGGTCAGCTGTAGCTTCCCCGCCCTAAAACACGATAATTTTCGAATTTATTGGCTTGGACAATGTGTTTCCTTGATTGGTACTTGGATGCAAAACATAGGACAAACCTGGCTCGTATACTCCATAACCGGATCTCCTCTGCTGGTAGGTCTATTAGGAGCGATGCAATTCTTACCGATAACCATCTTTTCATTGTTTGCTGGTGTTGTTATTGATCGATACCCGAAAAGAACCATAATTCTGATTACGCAGTTTACTTCAATGGTCCTTGCCCTTACATTATCAGTTCTTGTCTTTACTGAAACGGTAAGATATGAGTACATTCTTGTTTTAGCTTTTCTATTAGGACTTTCCAATACAATTGATATACCGACAAGACAATCATTTACGATTGAACTGGCAGGCAAAGATGATTTAATGAACGCAATTGCTTTAAATTCGGCAACCTTTAATCTGGCTCGAATTGTTGGTCCTGCAATAGGTGCTTTAATTCTGGCTTCTCTAGGAGCTGAATGGTGTTTTTTAATTAATGGCTTAAGCTATCTTGCCGTAATTCTTAGTCTGCTCAAAATCAAGGTTCAGCCATATGTCCGTAAAGAAGTCTCGAACAACCTGCTTCGGGAGATAAATGATGGACTAAAGTATATTAGTCGTGAGCCGGCTCTCTTAAAGACAATTTTGATGGTGCTAATCATTGGGATCTTTGTTTTTAACTTTAATGTCTTAATTCCGGTATTTACAAAAGGCGTGCTTCATCAAGAAGAATATGTCTATGGTTTTTTAATGTCGGCCTTAGGTATAGGCTCTTTCCTGGGGGCATTAATGGTATCTTTGAATAGTAAATCCGGACCTAACGCCAAGGTTTTAATGGGAAGCACTGTCGTGGTTTCCATACTTTTAGTGTTTATCAGCTTTTCAAGGACGTACTACTACACGGGGGTATTATTAGTAATTACAGGGATATTTAACATTTGGTTCAGTACGACTGCTAATTCTACTCTCCAAATCAATGCCAAAGATGAGTACAGGGGAAGGGTAATAAGCCTTTATTCCCTGGTCTTTGTTGGAGCAGCCCCTCTTGGAAATATGTTTGCCGGTTATGTCGCGGATAAATTAGGGGCGGATATAGCCTTTTTGTTGACCGGGCTGTTAACCTTAACCTGTATTACAGCGTTGATGCTGGCCTTCAAGATTACGCCCCGTCTCAGAGACTCCAGTGAATATAACCAAATTACCTTACAGACTAATTACACTATCTTCAAAAAAAACGATCATACAGATAATAAGTAACCGCGATACTAGCCGGAATCATACACGCTATAACATATGCCCAGATTGTTGGTTTGATTAGATCTTGCCATACCCTTGATTTAAACATAGTTTCACCTCAGACCATCGGAATAATTATTTATACTCCGGCTCATGTCCATAGGATCAAGACATGAGCCGGAGTTATTATCCATATTAATGGCGCTTGAACGTCACTGCTTGGACTTAGGAGTATTAAGGCTTTGCATGATACCCTTATTATGAAACACTTCTTTAACCTCTAAAGTAAGCCTGCCTCCCTTAGCATTTTTACCGCCGTCATCACCGTACTTGGGAGTTTGATCATCATTTGCCACACTTACAACTCCTGCCGGTTCCCAGGGCTGGCGATTCAATTGTGATGCGTGTTCTTTATTATTTTCATTAGTCATCGAATTTACCTCCTTAGTTGGTTAGCGTTTATTTTATATTTAGTTCAAACATTTTTAGATTCCCCCATAGAATTAATATTAGTCATGTTAAGGACTTATCATTAAGTCTATTAAGGAACAAGGTTGGAAGTATTTTGTAGATTCAGGTATCCTATCCTTCTCTTTCAGGCATAATATAAACACTTTTACTATTTTAAGAGAAACAGAGGCGGATGCAATGAGTATACAGGAACAATATATCACCAATGACACGTCTATTCCTAAACTTCCATTTACAGAATTGCTCTTTGTTGAAGATCAGTTGCAAACTGTACTCCAAAAGTCTGATGGCCTTATTCGGGAAACCTGCATCAGTTTGCTGGAATCCGGCGGTAAAAGGATTCGGCCGCTCCTCACCCTTTATAGCGGGATGTGCTTTGCCCCCTTAAACCCCTTGATGATTCAAGCCGCTGTAGCGTCAGAACTCATTCATATGGCCTCCCTGATTCATGATGATGTTATTGACGAGTCCGCAACCCGGCGCGGAAAACCAACCATAGTGTCCCAATATGGTAACCATGCAGCAATCCTAACTGGAGACTACCTATTCGCCGAAGCCTTTAATATCCTTTCTAAACAACAACTATTAGCCAGTATGACCTACCTGGTTGATGCAATCCAGGCTATGTGTCACGGGGAAGTACATCAATCGGATGATCAATTCTCTAATTCAGTTGATACGCACAGCTATTTTAGCAGGATTGCCAATAAAACAGGAATTCTGCTGGCGGCGTGCTGCCAATCCGGTGCCATCCTTGCCGGTGCAGCGCCGGAAGAATTAACCCTGATGCGGGAATACGGATTAAACCTTGGCTATGCCTATCAAATTACCGATGACATATTGGATATTAATGGGGATGAGGAATCACTTGGTAAACCGGTCGGCTCTGATCTTGCTAATGGAAATATAACACTCCCAATGCTTTATCTTTTGGACAAGCCAATTTATGGAGGCTGGTTTAGGGAAATTATGAGAACCCGTAATATTACTCATCAAGGCGCTCTTAGCATCAAAGCGGCTCTTATCAGTACCGGGTGCATTGAAGAAGCTTACCTGACTGCCACTCAATGTATCAATAATGCTAAAGCAAGCTTGGACAGAATTCCTTCCAGCCAATATAAAACCACTTTATTAAACATGGCTGATTCAATCCTGCACCGTAAAGCCTAAAGCACCCACAAAGGGATCAATTATGGTCTAAGCATCAGATAGGGCATAATTGATCCCTTTTGTTTACCTGGTCAAATAATGTTACCTTTGCGTAACTTGCGACATAGCCAATAGAGCAAATAAACCCCTAGACTGCTATTCTTTAAAAGCTTTTTGACTATTGCTTGAATATCCTCGTTCATACTCTTTTCATCGGACAAATACATGGCTAGAAGTCCTTTAACCACGACTTGATGAAACTTGGGATATTGTAACAGCTTTGCTTGATCTAGAGACTTTTGGACAAATAGGTTAAGTCGCTCATAGATCACCTTCGTATTGTCATAATAAGCCACGAAATTCAACTGATTCGTCTCATGATCTTCGCGTAGATCGATGAAATAATCCAACAAAATATGAAGACCACATATCCAAGGGAAATAGGTTTGCCCGATCTTTTTTGCTTGTTTTATCGTCAGTTCGGGATCGAAAGCTGCGCTATACAAACAAAAAATCCCCAGAGTCGATCCGGTTGCAGCTGAAAATTCCCAGGCTGTTATCTCAGAATCAACGGATATGTAGGGTTTAAGCCATTCCAACATTTTTGATTCACGTGTCCCGATTGCTAAATGTTTGTAAGTTTGTAAGTGAGAATAAAGTTCGGCAAACTTAACGGCTTCTTCTTGAACAATTGTGTATGAGGGTAGCTTACGAATACTCTCTTGGCAGGTTTTAACCAAGCTCTCGAGGTATCCGCCATCTTCCCGATAAGGATAGTATAGATAGTAATCTGAAGGATCTGCCTCAGGATTTAAGGCCTCTTGCATAGCTAAATGCAATTGCCGGAATGCTTTTTCATCCTCTACTTCAAGGCTATCTACTAAGTTATCAAGGTAGTCGCTCATAGTTTGATAAGCAACTATGAAGCGAATAGTTGATAACCTATTTATTCCTGGATAAAGCGCATAAATACTTCCCCCCTGGCAGTGAAATGCTTTCAGGCGAATACTGTCCAAGGCTTGCTGACTTAATCGTGCATCAGGTGCCTGCCTAGCCTTTTCTTTCCACCTCTCCAATTCTTGTTTTACAAGAGGAAAGACTTGCGTGATAAATTGATAGATCAACATCGCGCTATTTGACGACTTGACATCCGAAGTTTTCATAGGCTTACCTCTCCTTTAAACTGCATATCAGGAACCACTTCTATAAATAAGCATAGTTTCCATTAATAAGTATAGTTTCCATTTCCAAAATAATCCATTCAACTTAAATTAAAAATCATACCTGCTTACATGGTAAAAAGACGGAGCCTGACAAGCTCCGCCTTTTATCTGTCTCAATTATTCCTTTTCAATTTTTACAGTCTTTACTTCCTTGACTTCTTTTACTTCTTTTTCATCGCCGTCAGTGGCAGATTTAAATTCTTTGATCCCTTTTCCAAGCGCCTTTCCTAAATCAGGCAGTTTACCAGGACCAAAAATCACCAAAGCAATAACAAGAACAATCCCTGCAGTCATAGGAGTTATCATTCCAAACGTTGTAAGCATATTCGGCCACCTCCATTAATAAAAGTAGTATCTACTCATTGTCTGATATCAAATAGTAGAACAAACATTATGTTTATCCTACATTATTAATAGACAACGTGCAATATGTTATCAATGGAAACTGAAGAAAACTTAGCTGACATCCGCCGGCCATGGATTGCTGCCTATCTTAAGTAGCCATGGACGGCGAGTCTTTTTCATTCATTTTCCTTATCCTTAAAGAGCTTTTCATAGCCAAGATACAGATTCCAAATAATATCCCAGAGTTCTCCATGAGCTTCAGTTACCTTAATCCCTAGTTCTTTGGCTTCCCGCCTTCCAATAGGATATCCGTGGGAGTAATATCCCTCTGTTAAAGCATGGGTCACGATGGGAACCTTTTCCGGGGCATTTTTCAGCATATAGCGGGATAATAATGTTTCGGCATATTGCCGGGATGCTTTTATAGTTTTTTCGTAATCTCCGATAAGCCAAGGATCAAGCTTACCGATCATTGGAGCAGCAATAATGGTAGCGACTTCAGAATTCGAACTATTAACGATTAATTGTTGAAAAAAATCCAAACAGTGCCAAAAAGCTTGCACTGGTACTAAGACATCTTTATAGACAGGATGCTTGACCAAAGGATCAATCGGGCCAAGTTCAGAGATCGGTCCCATCACAACTTCATCTGCTCCCAGAACAAGCATTGAAGCTGCTGATTTGGCGACGAAAGGAACAATTACGGCGAATTCTTCACAAAATTCTCGGATTAGCATTACAACTTTATAAGGTGTATCAACTGCCCCCCCGTAACTGTGTAAAACTAAATCGATTTTTTTAGTATGCCCAATTTCTTTTAACTGTTCATACAAAGGGACTAAGATAGAGTCATCTAACGGTGTATAAGAAAAATAGACTAAGACTTTAGATTCCCTTAGTTCTTCTAAACGTTGGATAAAACAAACCCGTTCCTCTGCTTTCAAACCAGACCCCTCCCAGCCCTTTCCTCACAATCCATATTATTCCTACAATACTATTGTTGTGAATGCTGGGAGCACAGTTTTTTAGTTTACAGCTATTGTGAACGGGGTTCAGTACTCACTATCCTCTTCGCCGCTTCTGCGAGCGTTAAACCGAAAATGGTACTTGATATTAAATTTGAGGCTACAGTATAGGGCTGAATCATTTCCAACCCCGGAACTTGAAAAAACAATGTAGTAGCGTATAGTAAACTAAATACACTTAATGAAAATACCCACCCCTTGAAAAGGTAATGCCTGCTTCTAACTAACGGAACATAATATGCAAAGGCAATTCCTAAAAAACCCAGAAATCCAAAATGAACCACTTGGGCCAAGATAGAATCAAATGCATTCAAAGGTAATCGGCCATACAAGATGATTGACATCCAATCCAAAAGTCTCATTTGGGCAAAGTCCAAAACGTAGTAAGAGAAGAGGTTGAACAATACCATAGGAATACCCGCGATTAATCCTGCAAAAAAACCATAGTAGAATCGATCCCGCATTATAAAAAGCCTCCTTAATACAATAGTATTATCAAGGAGGCTTAGATTTACTCAACATCTTTTAGGTTTAAATCTCAACGTAAAAATCAATGTCCACCACATTCTCCCTGGTGCTGATGTTCTTGGCAAACAGAGCCCGTGGTTTTAAGTTTGCCCTGTGAATATAGTTCTGCGGCAACCTTCGAAAGTCCGTTTGCTCCTGTTATAACCTCTATTCCTTTTTCATTAAATATTTGGATAGCACCGCCACCCATACCGCCTGAAATAATAACTTTCACTCCTAAGTCGTTTAGGAAGTTAGGTAAAAAGCCGGGCTTATGTCCAGGGTTTGGGATAGTCTCACTCTCAACTATTTGATTGTTTTGAATTTCAAAGATACTAAAACCCTGACAATGTCCAAAATGTTCTGCTACCATTCCATTATCACTTGCTACCGCTATTTTCATTTTAAGTTCCATTCCTTTCGCTGTGCTCAAGGCACAAAAATTTATGAAAGTGTCTCCTAGTGGATATAATCCAATTGGATAAGCAGATACACTACAGAGCACGGGGAGGTGAGTGGTCCAGGGTTTAGCACCCTGCCCGCATTTTAAGATGTGCCGTTTGCTATTTTCAAGTACAAATAAGTGTGCCATAGAGCACGTAAACTAATCCTTGTATAAACAATTCCCGTTTATTATGTAGCAAACAGTCAATGTCTGCTTTATCCACTATAAACTTATGCGGGGATGTGTTTATGCTCAAAATTGTTTTCCTATTTGCTGTGGAATTGATGTCCACAAGAAGTTTGTTGTTGCAACGGTTGGTACTACTAACAAATCGGGGGTTACGGATTACCAAACGAGGCAATTTTCAACCTTTACCCAGAGTTTGCTTCAACTTTTGGATTGGTTGAAAGCTCACTCTTGCGTTCATGTCTGTATGGAGTCTACAGGCAAGTACTGGCACCCTGTTTTTAACATTTTGGAAGATTACTGTGATGTTGTCGTTGCTAATCCAAAGTATGTTAAAGGTATTCGAGGCAAGAAAACCGATAAGAAAGATTCTATTTGGCTTTGCGATTTACATAAGCACGGTTTAGTTCCCAGTAGCTTTATACCACCCTTACCAATTCGTCAAATTCGTGATTTAATGCGGTATCGGTTTAAGCTCATCAATGTTAAGTCAAGCGAGAAAAACCGCATCCAAAACTCTCTAACTGTTTCAAATATTATGATTTCTAGTGTTGTTTCTGATACTTTTGGCGTAAGCTCGATGAGAATCATTAATCACATACTTGATAATCCGGATGATATGGATTTCGAGGTTTCATCAATGTTACACGGAAGAATGCAAGATAAAGCAGAAACAATTACAAAATCAATCAATGGGAATTTAACTAAGCCTCAAGCAGATAAAATGCGTGTTTGTCTGCATCATCTTGAGAACATCGAGAAACATATAACTGATATCGAACGGGTTGTTTTAGGCTTAGCTCAGCCCTATTTGCCACAAATAGAGATAATTTTATCATTGCCAAGTATCAAGGATGTTTTTACTGCCATCGCTATAATCGGTGAGATCGGTAGCGATATGGCAGTTTTTAATTCCTCCAAGCATCTATGCTCATGGGCTGGAGTTACTCCTCAAAACAATGAAAGTGCTGGCAAGAAGAAATCTGTTCGTATTTCACGAGCTGGTGTATATATCAAGCCATTACTAGTTCAATGTGCAAATGCTGCAATTAAGAGTAAAAAGTGTCCGTATTTCAAAAACCGATATGACCAGATTAAGAAACGTCGAGGTCACAAAAAGGCCATTATTGCTATTGCACATACACTGCTAAAATGTATCTACCATATGCTAGATAAGGGTGAGACGTTTAATTTTGAACTATACAAAATCGACTCCAAACCAAAACAAACTTATGCATCGCAGATCACTGAGGAAATGGCTATTCGCTACCTGCAAACTTTAGGCTACCAAATACCCGATATGCCTAATACAACTTAAAACCTTACAAACAAATTTTTTGAAAGCCGCTATTTAGCAGGCTTATTTTGTTATGACCTTTTTTAAATGCGATCATATTTCCGGGTTCTTTCAAACTATTTCCCTCCATCTTTTTCGAGAATTCCTGCCAGATAGTTAAGCCAATCATTATTGAATGATTCAATCAAACCTTGATCGCATGCTGCAGCAATTTGAGGATCAATCGGCAGCTTAGCCAGAACCCCCAAATGGTGCTTCTTAGCTATTTCTTCAATATGGCTGTCACCAAAAATCTTATATTCCTTAGCACAGTCAGGGCACTTAAAAAACGCCATATTTTCAACTAATCCGATGATGGGTATGTTCATCTTTTTCGCCATATTTACTGCCTTAGATACGATCATTGAAACAAGCTCTTGCGGAGAAGTTACAATAATTATTCCATCTACAGCTATAGACTGAAAAACAGTAAGAGGTACGTCACCGGTGCCTGGCGGCATATCGATAAACATAAAGTCAATATCACGCCATATCACGTCTGTCCAAAACTGCTTGACTGTACCGGCAATAATCGGCCCCCTCCAGATTACAGGGTCTGTGTCATTTTCCAGAAGCAGGTTAATCGACATAATATCGATGTTTGTTCTGCTTTTAACGGGAAGCAGTCCTTGTTTACTCGCGGAGGCCTTTTGATTAATTCCGAAAGCTTTAGGAATAGACGGCCCGGTAACATCGGCATCCAAAATGGCTGTATGATGGCCTCTTCGATTCATTGTAACGGCAAGCAGTGAGGTTACCAACGATTTCCCCACACCGCCTTTTCCGCTGACAATACAAATCACCTTTTTAATGCTGCTCATTTCGTGCAGCTTTGCGGAAAAGTCAGTTTGCTTCTCTTTCCTTTCAGAGCAATTTTCACCGCAGCTGTTACAATTCTGATCACACTTGTCGCTCATCTTATTCATACTCCTTACAACGCTAAACTTTCATTAAATAATAGTTTAATCGTCTTATCGAAAACAATTTTGGCAGAACGCCCAGCCGCGCAATCTAGCTCGACGATGCTCTGTCCTTGATTGATTGCCTTAACAGCAGCTGGATCATAAGGTATTCTTCCTGTACATGGCAGATAAAGTTTCTGACAAAACGACTCTATCTTTCGTGTATTTTCGATATTGGTGTCGAATTTATTGATGCAAATGGCAATTCTTGTTTGAAATTTTTTCGCAGTTTTAATGATGCGTTCCATATCACTGATCCCTGAGATAGAAGGTTCTGCAACAATCAGAACCATATCAACCCCACTTAGGGATGCGATCACCGGACATCCTATACCCGGCGATCCATCAATGATTGCCAGTCCCGTATCTATCGGCACAGACTTCAACAGTTTTTTTACCTCGGTGACCAACTTCCCTGAGGTACCGCTCCCCATTTTAAGCTCCGCCGTTGAAAACAGCGAATCCTTCACATAGAGCATTAACTCTCCTGCTTTGGCAGGCTTTAATGATACAGCCCCTGCCGGACAAAGGGCTTCACACACTCCGCAACCCTCGCAGGCAAAGTGATCGACTTTATAACCGATATCCGCCTGAATGGCATCAAACCGGCAGTTTTGTCTGCACACGTCACAATGCACACATGAAGCCTGATCAATCTCTGCCTTGGGCATTCCATAATAATCTGATCGTCGGGCTTCCACTGCCTGGTTCATAATCAGATGCAAATTAGGTGCATCCACATCACAATCTGCATACATTTGAGCATTTGACAACTGAATAAAAGCGCTGGCAATGGTTGTTTTTCCTGTACCACCCTTGCCGCTAAGGATTAGTAACTGTTTCATACCCCACCTCCTTAGTCACAGTTTGAAGCAGAGAAAAAAATAGCTCCCGATACCTTTGGTTTTCGCGTGCTGCTATCAACGCATCGGAATTTAGTTTTCCAAGCTCCTTGTCAAAAGGAATCCTGGCCAATATTTGAATACCCTTTTCCATACAGAATTTTTCGGCAGGATTTTCTCCCTCCAGACACTTGTTAAGCACGACCCCATGTGGTTTGTCAAACAACCTTATCAGTTCATGGACCATATTAAGATTATGAACACCAAACAAGGTGGGTTCCGCTACTAAAATACAATAGTCGGCATCCTTGATGCTTTCTATTACAATACAGGCACTTCCAGGGGGGCAATCAATAAAGATCAAATCCGCCTCCGCCGGAACGTCATTCAAAAGTTTCTTTATAACAGGGATACCCGATGTTTCGCCCGTATTCAAGATCCCTGTGATCACTGCAACATTTTCAGAAACACCCCTTTGAACTTCTCCGATGATCTTTTCTCTCTCGGATAAGGCCTTCTGCGGACAGAGCAGCACACATCCGCCACAGGAATGGCAAACGTCGTCAAAGACAATCGGCTTGTTGATAATAAACGCCAGGGCATTAAATTTACAAAAATCCAGGCATTTGCGGCAGCCATTACAAAGCGTTTCATCGGCGTAAGGGATCCTTACCGACACTTTTTCTGTTTTAATATTCTTAGGCCGAAAAAAAAGATGCCCGTTTGGTTCCTCAACATCACAATCCATATAAATGGCCTCTCTGGCCACTGCTGCCAGATTTACAGATACAAGGGTTTTGCCTGTGCCGCCCTTCCCGCTTAGCACAGCTATCTTCATACTATTTTCCTCCATGACCATGAAATCCAGGATGAATATCTTGTAAAGGAGATAGTTTCCCTTCCTTTAAAGCATCAATATTATCTTGAATTGAGGCATTAAGCGTCTTATACAATTTAATATTGGCTGCTTTCAGAACGTCTGCAGCATTTTCCCCACATCGGGGCGTAAGAAGTGCACTAACCTTGTTATCCACAATTGTCTGAGCAGCCTTAATCCCTGCACCACCTTGACTGGCTATGGCGCTATTATCTAAAAAAACAGGCTCCTTTGATTCTGTATCATAAATTAGATAATAGGGTGTACGCCCAAAAGATTGGCACACAGTTGTTTCCATGGATTTGTCATCGACTGGGATCGCAATTTTCATCAGAATCCTTCCTTTACATAAGATTTTTGCTTTTCATAATAATTAGCAACAGCATTTCGCAAAGCACTGACTCCTAAGTTAGAGCAGTGTACTTTAGTATCGGGCAGGCCATCCAAGGCCTTGATGACATCCTCTTCGGTAATCTTCAGGGCATTGTCTAAGCTTTTGCCTTTAGCCAAGACAGATGTCATACTTGATGTGGCAATTGATGCACAACATCCAAACACCAGATAACTGATCTCCTTAATGAAATCATCCTGTACCTTAATGAAGATCGTGAGAGCATCTCCACATGAGGGATCTCCAAAACTTCCCTCAGCATCTGCATCCGGCATACTATAGGCATTTTGAGGACACATAAAGTGTTCAATTACTTTCTCAGAATAAATAATCAATCACCACCAGTCTTATCTTTCACAGGGTCTCCGCCAAATCTATGTTTGAGGCAGCCGCCACAACCACATGTTTTTTCAAGACCGTCACAAAGCTTGTAATCTCCGCCTTCTATTCTTAACACTTTTCCCTTCACCAAGGATTCTGCAAGTTTTTTTCGGGCATCATTATAGATACGCTGAACGGTCGTACGTGCAATATGCATTTGGTCGGCACACTCTTCTTGCGTAAACCCTTCGAGATCAATGAGTCGTATCGCTTCATACTCATCAACCGTCATAATTACGAAATGTGCCTGATTAAGCAAAGTGTTAAGCGGCCCGAATCGGTTGCTTGCCGGTAAACAACACACTTTTCTCCATTTTCGTGGTCTTGGCATAATATCGTTCACCTCAATTAATAACAAACGTGACAGAAGCAAACCCCTGCCACATTCAGCCCTCATAAATTCTCTAATTGCTTGTAAATTAGTTTAAGCTTGCTTTCCAGCAGCTCTTTTTGCTCTTGCAGCCGTTCTTTCTGGGTTTTGACTACGTTTGGATCTTTTATAAAGTTTTTTCCGGGACCTCTTCTATAACCAGTCCCTAGCCCTAAGCCGCCGCCATTCATTGATGAACGTCCTTCAGGACCCGTACCATCTCTGCGAGGCATAATAACCCCCCCTTTGTTATTGACATATGCCCTTTACGAGTCTAATTATACTCCTTTTTGAACATATGTCAATAATCCTCAGTTTTATTTTCTTCTTTAAAATCTTTTTGTTTGATTTCAGAAATTCAATCAGCCTTCAAGACCAGCTTTTATTTGACAAAGTAAGTTAAAGATAATAATTGACATATGTTTACTATGACCCTATAATAAACGTAAACGGGCATATGTCAATTATTATCCCTTTCATTTGTTTTCTTCATATAAACAAGCGATTCAACCTCAAAGACTAACTACATAATTTTGTAGTCAACTTTGTGGAAAGGGGAGACTGAGTATGATCAATCAAAGAGATTTACGCCCTAAAGATATGGGAGGATCGGACGAGCAACTAATCAAACTGGAATCTGAACAGTTGATGCCTTTATTTCCGCCCTATGATAAACCGGGAATGGAACCTCCCTTAACGGATCCTAAGCCTGCTTGGAAAGAAAAATTCTGTGCTTCATTAGATGGCTACGTTGGTATTGATACTTTAAATCGGCCAAAATCTAAAGAGGAAGAAGACGAATTTGTCCGCAAGTTCCTTAGCGGCTTAGAAAAAAGCTTTTCTGATGCCAACAACGGAATGCTTCAGCCATATTTATTATCGTTTGAATACTGCGCCAAATGTGATACTTGTTCAGCCGCCTGCCATATCTACGAGGCGTCCGGCAAAAATGAGCTGTACCGGCCCATTTTCCGTTCCGAAGTTCTTCGAAAAATTGTCAAGAAATACTTTACCAAAAGCGGAAAGCTCCTGGGCAGTTTTGTCGGAGCAGATATCGATGTGAACTGGGAAACAATAGCTCGGCTTGGAGAACTGGCTTATCGCTGTAATCTTTGCCGGCGTTGTGCTCAAACCTGCCCCCTGGGCTTAGATAACGCTATTTTTACGAAAGAGATCCGTAAGATTTTCAGCCAGGAATTAGGTATTGCTCCTCAACCTTTGCATAAAAAAGGTACAGTCCTCCAACTTAAGACCGGTTCGTCTACGGGAATTACCAAACCTGCGTTTTTAGATACGATAGAATTTTTAGAAGAGGATATCGAGGAAAAGTATGGGTTGAAAATTAAATTTCCAATGGACAAAAAAGGTGCCGATATCCTTTTATTGCATAATGCAGGAGAGTATATGGCCTGGCCGGAAAACCCGATCGCTTTTGCCATTCTCTTTGAAGAAGCCGGCCTCAGCTGGACCCTCAGTAGTGAAATAGCAGGATATGACAATGTAAACTACGGCATCTGGTATGATGATTTTCAGGCAAGAGCCTTAGCTACACTGCAGATGAAAGTCGCTAAAGAACTGGGGGTCAATAGAATCGTTATCGCTGAGTGTGGGCATGCCCATAAAGCTTCGGCCATCGTAGGGGATCGTATGATGTATGGTGATGCTAAAGTTCCTGTAGAAAGTTGTCTCCCTCTTCTTTGGGATATGGTCAAAAGAAGACGGTTAAGGTTAGATCCCAGCAGGAATAACTTTCCTGTGACACTTCATGACCCTTGTAACTATGTCCGGGGAATGGGAATCGTTGAGCCGCAGCGGAAAGTTATAAAAGCAATTTGCCCGCAGTTTAGGGAAATGACTCCCCATGGAGTCGACAATTACTGCTGTGGCGGCGGCGGCGGATTTGCTATTACGAATTCCATGAATTTTTCTGAGTGGAGAAATAAAGTTAGTTCTCGCATGAAGTTTAACCAAATCCTTGGAGCCTTTCAGGATAGTATGGAGAATGCTGACCTGCCTAAATATGTCTGTGCTCCTTGTTCTAACTGCAAGGGAGCAATTCGGGATATTCTAGAGTTCTACGAGGTGACAGAAAAGTTTAATGTACAATACGGTGGTTTAGTAGAACTTATGGTAAACGCCTTAGTTAGTATGAAAAAACCATTTTTAGAGTTCTTGGAATAATCTTTGTGCACTTCTTAATCAGGTTCCGAGAGTTCTCATAGCATACTTTACAGCCCTCTAGTCTTCTTCCCTTTTGCGGAAGGAATGTAGATAGTTAATGCAAGAAGCACGTTGGCCTGGACAACCAACGTGCTTCTTGCATTTCCTTTTCTGATTTTATTTAAAAACTAATTTGTCGGACAGAGATAAGTAGAGTACAATAAACCTTGTGGGAAATGAGTATATAAAACATGGAAATCGCTTACAAATAGGGTCTGCTACATGGATAAAGAAGAGCACGATAAAGGAAGGTCGTTATGTTTGAAGAGAACGAAAACATTACCCGCCTAAATTTAGATGGCAAAGAATTCATCCTTATTGGAACTGCACATGTGTCGAAGCAAAGCGCCGACCTAGTGAAAGAAGTTATTGAAGCCGAAAAACCTGACTCTGTTTGTATTGAATTAGATGAACCGCGCTATAAAACAATCATCGAAGGCAATAAGTGGAAAGAGACTGATATTTTTAAGATTATAAAAGAAAAAAAAGCTACCTTACTTTTAATAAATCTTGTCATATCTTCCTTTCAAAAACGGATTGCCAAACAATTCGGGATTAATGCCGGACAAGAAATGATTCAGGGGGCTGAATCGGCAAAAGAGATCGGTGCAAACCTCGTACTGGCTGATAGAAATATTCAAATAACCTTTGCTCGGATTTGGGAAGGTGTCGGGTTTTGGGGAAAAGTAAAGCTTCTAACCGGAATCTTCGTCAGTATTTTTGATGACGAAGATATTTCAGAAGAGGATTTAGAAAAAATGAAGTCCCAAGATATGCTTAATTCTATACTAAAAGAGTTCACTGTTAACTTTCCTAAATTAAAAGTACCGCTCATTGATGAGCGGGATCAATACTTATCCCAAAAAATTAAAGAGGCGCCAGGGACTAAAGTCGTTGCAGTCTTAGGTGCGGCTCACGTCCCCGGTATTAAAGAAGAACTAAAAAACGACCACGATTTAGCACGTTTATCCCAGGTACCCGCTAAATCCAAGGCTCTGAAAGTGATTGGCTGGACAATACCGCTCCTTATTATTGGGATTATTGCCTATACGTTTATTGCAAATCCTGCTGCAGGGGTTCAACAAACCTTAAGCTGGATACTATGGACCGGATCGTTTGCAGCGCTTGGCACTGCGCTTGCTTTTGGACATCCGCTCACCATTTTGACAGCCTTTGTTGTCGCTCCAATAACTACTTTACATCCTCTCATTGCAGCCGGATGGTTCGCTGGAATTGTACAAGCTTATCTTCGTCGCCCCAGTGTAAGAGACTTTGAAAATCTTTCTGAGGACGTGTTTAGCCTCAAAGGTTTTTGGAATAACAAGGTAACTCGGATTCTATTAATAGTTACTTTAGCAAACTTAGGCGGTTCAATAGGAACTATCATTGGCGGAGCCGATGTTGTTCG
Organism: Desulfosporosinus youngiae DSM 17734; assembly: GCF_000244895.1. NCBI lineage: Bacteria > Bacillati > Bacillota > Clostridia > Eubacteriales > Desulfitobacteriaceae > Desulfosporosinus > Desulfosporosinus youngiae. The sequence continues at coordinate 1,224,402 of NZ_CM001441.1, read as the reverse complement.
TTTGCTTATCGAAAATTGGAAATAACATCTCTTAGCCTTCGGAACCGCAAAAACAGATTTGTCCTTCCTCTCCCAAATCATCTGTAATTTTTCCTTCATTGATCACTGCATAGCTAAAATCCGGTGTTCCGTCAGCAAACATTGTTTCGAATGCATCCTTATTGTTTAACATGATATTGGTGATTGCCATAACAACTTCGGAAACTAAGTTTAGTCTTTCTATCCACTGGAAGCAATAAAAATGAGTCATTGGATGGCGTGAACCATCCTTAGGAGGGGTTGCAAACCAAACTGTATAACTGTATCCTTCATAAGATTCATCCTTACAATGATTAAACGTAGCCGTGTCAGGTATTGAAATCTTATTCCGACCCAATATTGCAGTCTTCGATACTGTTTGATCTTTCTGGTCTTTAAGATTCCTTTTCAGAAAATTAACAACCGCTGCATCCGCTAGTGTACTGGTATCCCCCAATGCCCGGCCCTCGGCAATATCTTTGAGGAGACGTCTCATTATCTTTCCGCTACGAGTCTTAGGCAGTTCATCCGTTAAAAAAATATCATCGGGTCGTGCCAGCGAACCGATTTTAAGGGCAACATGCGCCTTAAGGTCTGCAATAAGCTGGTCGTGAATGACAACTCCTTCTTTTAAGCTGACAAAAGCAAAGACTGCCTGACCCTTTATTTCGTGGACTCTGCCTACGCAGGCCGCTTCCGCAACTGCCGGATGATCTACTAAAGCGCCTTCCACTTCCGCTGTTCCAATCCGATGCCCCGAGACATTGATGACATCATCCACACGTCCGATTACCCAGAAATAACCATCATCATCCCATTTTGCTTCGTCCCCAGTAAAATATACACCCGGGAATTGCCCCCAATATGTGTCTTCGTAGCGTTTGTTATCACCATAGACTGTTTTGAACATCGCCGGCCAGGGCTCACGAACAACTAAATACCCGCCCTCTCCTTTCTGAACGGGTTCACCCCCGTGATTTACTACTTCCAGATGAACGCCGGGAAAAGGAGTTGTACACGATCCCGGCTTCATAGGAGTAATCCCTGGTACAGGAGTCATCATAATCATACCTGTTTCTGTTTGCCACCAGGTATCTACAATGGGACAGCGCTCTCCCCCAATATGTTTATAGTACCACATCCACGCTTCAGGATTAATCGGTTCGCCAACTGAACCCAAAAGCCGCAGACTGGAAAGATCCCTGCCTAAAGGATGGCTTTCCCCCCATTTCATAAACGAACGAATCGCCGTTGGAGCCGTATATAAAATACTTACTCCATACTTCTCGATGATCTCCCAATACCGATCCTTTTCCGGAAAATCTGGTGCTCCCTCGTACATTAATACCGTTGCCCCATTCGACAATGGCCCATACACCAAATAACTATGTCCTGTAATCCAGCCCACATCTGCGGTACACCAATAGACATCTTCTTCTTTAAGGTCAAATACCCACTCATGAGTTGTTGAAACCCCAACCATATAACCGCCGACCGTATGGACAATTCCTTTTGGTTTTCCGGTTGTTCCACTCGTATAAAGAATAAAAAGCATATCATCCGCATCCATAGGCTCAGCCGGGCAAACCATTGAGGCATTCTTAATAACCTCGTGATACCAAGCATCCCGGCCAACCTGCATTTCCACAGGCTGACCTGTGCGTTGCACAACAATCACCTTTTCAACCCAAGTAACAGAGCGGAGTGCTTGATCTACGTTTTCCTTTAAGGGAATAATATTCCCGCGACGATAACTCCCATCCGAGGTAACAACAACCTTCGCTTGAGAATCGAGGATTCTATCCCTCAGAGCTTCATAACTGAATCCACCAAATACTACATTGTGCGGAGCGCCTAATCTGGCACAAGCGAGCATCGCGATCACAGCCTCCGGAATCATAGGCATGTAAATTGCCACGCGATCTCCTTTTTCGACACCATAAGATTTAAGGACATTCGCAAACTGAGCTACCTCGCGGTAAAGATCCTGATAGGTTAATACTCTTCGCTCTCCCAGCTCTCCTTCAAAGATTAGCGCCGCTTTATTCCGACGCGCTCCTTTTAAATGCCTGTCTAAGCAATTATAGGCTGCATTTAATTTTCCGCCGGCATACCACTTGGCAAAGGGAGGGTTCCATTCCAGAACTGTATCCCATGGCTTAAACCAGTCTAACCGTTTTCCCTGTTCGCTCCAAAACATTTCCCGGTCCTGCCCTAGTTCATAAATTTCAGGGTTTTGAATTATAGCTTTTGAACTAAATTCATTAGGAGGGAAAAACAAGCGATTTTCCTCCATTAATCCTTCTCGTTGTTTCTCTTCCATAATACCATCCTCCAATGTGATAACTTTGCCTGCTTTGCACTGGATTGTAACTCTCTCCATCAAGACAAGCACCTTTTGACAGGCCGATCCTTGAAACCACTGCTTTTCCTAAAAAACGGAATTAGTTCGATAAAGTAATTAATAACTTGCATAAGTTATTGTTTCATATAATGAAATCCAGTTTCACAGTCATAGCATAAATTCTCTGCTTCAAGTGCCTTCTTAATCTTAATTCTCAGATCATCCGTGCAATCCGGTTTTAGGCCCTTGGCCTGCTCCTTTTTTAGCAAATCCTTTGAGTTAATCGCTTGTTCTTTTTGCTTTTCCAATCCAGAAACTGTCATTTTACTCCACACTCCTACTTAATAATATGATATTTAATTAAATTTACATTTTGCGATCTGCTTTGGCGAAAAGACAACCCTTTACAATAAAAGTATACCTTAGAAAAATACCTCAAATACTGGTAGAAGAATTCCTAGACCCGCAAGCAGGGCAGCTTCGTCCACAGAAGCGAACCCATTGCATGGAGAGGCGGTAAAAGCCCACAAGACGGTGTGGGGATACGGAGCCACGGGTTCACATCAGGTATTACCCGGAGGTTTGGCGGAGTCCCGCACCGGCGAGTGGGCCAGCCTCGGAATGCTGCGGTACGAAGACACTGTCTTCGCACGAATTAACTAATCTTGCACGGATGTGGCGAAGCTGCCCGACCCAGGAGCACTCTCATTTTCATCTTCTGCTGGTGCCACCTTAACGACATGGGTGGCTACTCCATGATTTTTTGTTTCATTATTCAAAACCACGTTTCACAACTATTTTTGGATTAGAGATATAATATCACATTCTAATTAATCCATCAACAAATTTATTATTTTCTGATAACGGCAAATAATAGCAAAATGACCCTTTAATACCTTAAGGGTTGAGCTCACAAGACATTTTCTTACGTTTGATGCTCTAAATAGTAGCGATAGTATTCCTCATAACCTGCAACTTGAGTTGATTCGTTGCCATTTTGATAGTGATCTATGCTAAAAGCTACGAATCCACTTACGTAAGCTGACTCTTTGGATAGTTGCGCACTAATCCGACTATGCTTTGCCGGCAGATAGTCTGTTCCATTCATTTCAAAGGTTTCAGTGACTGCATATAGGACCAGGCCGATTTCATCAGTAGCCTTCTTAGTGTAAGCATAAATCTCATCTAAATGCTCCAGCTCATTAAAACCTGCCCCGACACTATCTTGCAAAGCAAGAATGTCAATTCCTGTATCTTTAAGGATATGATGCACAAGATATGACCAAGTGGCCAAGGTTATATGAGATTTCAACTGTGCCTTATAAAATGGAGCAACCATAATTGTCTTCTTACTATTCAGCTTGATTGCACTTGATATTCTTTGAAAGAATCGGTTTATATCCGCTTGCTGGACGAGACCCAGCGCCGTCAGCGGGTGAAATTCATAGGGAATATACCAGCCGTTGAGTGATTTATGTTCACCATACATCGTGACAATTTCTTTGAGAATCGCTGTATTGACCTCAGCCTCTTCATCTAACCAGGTCTGATCATAAATATTTTGTGACCACCAGTCCTCGCTATATCCCAAGCCAATACGGACATTCATGCCAAGGGCATCGGCAGCACGCAAGGCTGTCTTAACCATATCAATACTGTTGCATGTATATCCATCCATTTTCGTCGGATACACAGCATAACGTGCTTTGGTATCAGCGATGTTTTGGAGGATTATTTCATTGATGCCTATCTTTTGTAACATTTGATACTCTTCAATCCAGCGATCATGGTCCCAGTTTTGACAATACCAATACTGAATAAATGAACTGCTGAAGGTCGGCCGAACCTGTGTTTTCTTAGGGAACCGTCGGAAGATGTAACAGATCCACTTCCACCAATTATGAAGAACCTGTCTCATTTTCATCTCTCTCGCTCCTTTTCCCCATTTCCTATTTTAATTCAGCTAAATTCAACTGTTTTCTTATAGATCAGCTTCCCATTTCTTCTCATATCCCATGAATAACTTAGACTATTCAATCTTAGCCTCCTTTGACACTCATTTCATAATTTATAACCAGACTTGTTTTATTCTTTTCCTTTATTTATTAGATGTAAACCTAAAGTCTTGGGCAGAAAACCCCAAAGAAAACCCCCTTATCTCTCACGAAAGACAAGGGGAAGTCTAAAGTCTGAATTAAGGTCATACCGAAATATTACCTCAACGTAGGGAAATGATAACCTTTTATCTAGCAATAGCGAATAAGATTAAACCGATAGCAAAAGCCAAGGAATTTGGAGGACCTTTTTTAGCTTTGTAATTTAGCAATTACAAAGACAATGGCAATAATTGCCGCACTGATCCCTCCCAGTTTGTTAAAAATTCGTTCTCTTTGTTCTCTCTCCTTCAATGCCATCAATTGCTCTTTACTGTATTCACTGCTTACCGACATTTCATCCCCTCCTTGTTAATCCAAACTGCTAATAATATCAGAATAATTTATATATTCTTTATAAATCAAAAAAATCCTTTGTATTAAATACCCAATGCATAATATTATGAAAATAAACCTTGTCCCACTCCTTTCCTATTAAAGAATTAAAGAAAGCAGCATAAAAAATACGTTTCATACTGCTTAGACAAACTCAACTTCTCTTGTTACAATTATAATGATTAAATTACAACTTCAGATCAGTACAGGAGTGAAACTCTTTGAAGAATCAGATCAATCTAATTAGTTCCGAGTCACTTAACCCGACCCCAAAACGATTATCCCGGCGTAAGTTTATTGGCTTGGGTCTGTTAGGTACTCTAGGCTTGACTGGAGGTTATAGTGTTATAGATAATGTCTTTGGTAAACAAAGTGAGAATAAGACTGGACAAAAATTAGTTAAACCTAACTTTATTCCTACTCCTAACAAATGGTCGAATGACGACGTAACGGTCTCCTGGCTTGGCCACGCCAGTTTTTTGATCAATTTCTTTGGTACACGAATTCTAATTGATCCCGCCCTAAACTCACATATTGGTATTACCCCTATAGGTAACCTGACAATAGGTCCCAGTCGTTATATAGCTTCCGCACTTAGCAGCGACGAAGTTGGTCCTATTGATTTAGTACTTGTATCGCATGCTCACACAGATCACTTTGATTATCCAACATTACGCAAGTTGCAATCACCCAATACTTCTGTCGTTACTGCGAAAAATACTCTTCCTTTGTGGGACGGTATGAAATTTAAATCCATCAATGAAATCCACTGGCAAGATAGTAAGTCTTTAGCCGGAGTTAATGTCACAGCCATCGAGGGACAGCATTGGGGAGCGCGGATTCCCTGGAAGAAAGGCATGGAAGCTAATAGTCTCCTTTTGTCCAAAAACGGTATTCATATATTTTTCGGAGCAGACACAGGTTACACTGAACTGATTAAGCAACAATTAAGCGGGATACCTATTGACTTAGCCATTATGGGGATCGGGGCCTATTCTCCAAAGTCCTTCGAAGCAAAACATGCTACTCCTGAACAGGCTTGGAAAATGGCAGAGGAGATCTCCGCCAAATGGGTCATTCCCATGCATTGGGGAGCGTTTAATCTATCCAGAGAACCTATGAAAGAGCCCATTATTCGTTTTCGTCAAGCAGCTTCAGGCCAAATGGAAAAGGTAGCAATCCAGGAAACCGGAGGTACTTGGATACTACCACGGTAAATAGACTTAGATGAGAAACTGTAAACGATATTATGGGGGCAGGTATTATTTTCGATAAAATAGATTATGCAGCTTCTCTACGCCATCAATTAACCTTGGTCCAGGTCTGCAGATTGTATCACAAGAAACAGGATAAATTCTGTTTTCTCGAAACGCCGTAATATGCTCCCATTCCAAATCTAAAATATCCTCTACAGTTCTATGGCATATGGGGTTCTTAGCAATACATCCTTTACATTTCAAAGGTAAGGACTGTCCTTGTTCTACGCCACAAAACAATATCACTTCCGGGTCAAATCTTCTGACTTGATCCCAGCTCACTTTGACGTAAGGGTCATTAGCCCGGAAATCCATCAACTGAGCTCCGGCTAGCAGCAGAGCATCATATTGGAAGGATTGGAGCCCAGGAGTAACCAAAGGATCTGTACTCATTAAACGAAAGACCCGTGGTCTTCTAACGACAGACTTCCGGATAAGTCTATCGACCCTCTCTCTTAATCTATTTATTAGCGGCTGCACTGTAAGTTCAGTGTGGCTTAAAGAACCTAATTTACTCATGAGAATGAAAATATCGTTCACATTTATAGGAGTAGCCTCAATAACTATAATTTTATTCCTCTGCAAATCTTCTATAAGTTTTTTGTGTAATGCCCCATCAGCTAAAACAATGTCCGGTTCCAGGCCGAGAATTGCCGATAGCCGCGGATGTCCAAATGTACCAACTTTGCACTTGAATTTAGTTTCTTCCGGATAATTGCAGTTTTCTGTTATCCCGACGACCTTTGCCTCCAGACCTAAGTAGTATAAGATTTCGGTAACTGAAGGAATCAGAGAGATTATTTTCTGAGTAAACTTCATGTATTCACCTCCCAATGGTCTAATTAATCTTCAGCAGTTTAATTAGACAAATTGCCAAGGTATTCCTGCTTATTAGTTAAGCTTTCAAACTTAAGCGCCAAATTAGCCGGGAACGAAAGAGTGAACTGCCCCCTGTCAAGTAGACAGGGGGCAGTTCACACGTCAAACGCATGAAAACACTTAATCTGATAAAGCTTGTAACGAGAATTTTAAAAACTACATTTGCATGAATTGTTCGATATATTTGACTGGATCAGAACAAAAAGCAAACCGTTTACCCTTTAACGAAGCTCTCATTCCTATGTCTAATCGTTTCAAAAGAGGCAGGCACATTTTGCGTAAGATGTTTAGGTTTAATGCCGCGTTTTTATCCAACGTCGTGTTACTGTCTTCTCGAAAGGTCACATCCAACTGCCAATGCATACTTTCAATCGCCCAATGTCCTCTCACGGCTTTCGCCATCGACTCCACATCCAGCGGCAAACTACTGATATAATATCTCTTCTCTTTCTTGATTTGACCTTTCTTTTCAATGGTTTTGACGACCATTCCTATACTTTTTAGACCTTTCCATTTCTGTCGATCCGGCAGCCACGATAGATCATCACTCTGATAATATTGGCGTTTCTCTAGTTGACTTCGTGCTTTTTCTATCGTTTGGGTATAGGCTGCTTTTGTTTGGAATTCTTCATCTTCAAAATACAAGACTACGTCTTTGTATAGATTCCCTTGATTCTCTTTGAGGGCTAACACATAATCTCCCTTTTGCTTAATGATTTGTTCGGCAATTTTAGTTTGTGTACCCATCGCGTCTAGAGTGATAATGGATCCCTTGATCGTTAAGGTCTTAAGGAGTTCTGGAATGGCTACGATTTCATTCTCTTTCTCATGGACGACGGTTTGACCAAAACAGACTCCATCTTCTTTGCACCAAGCTGAGACGACATGCAGAGGACGCTTTTCATTCACCGCACTGCCACGCATCGTTTTTCCGTCGATATTGATGAGCTTCTTAAGGGCTTCTCCTTCTTCTTGGCTTAGCATTTGGTTGAAAGCCGTTTGTATCTGCCTCATAACTTCCGGATGAATAAGCGCCATGACACGCTGGAGGGTATCATGCGAAGGAATACCATGGGGAAGGTCCAGATACTTCCTCAAAAGGGTCTGTCTAGAAACAGCAAAGATTTGGATTTCCTCCCAGGTATCCGCATTGGCTAACATTCCGATCAACACAATGACTACGATATCAATCAGTTTGTGCTTAGTTTTATAGGCTTGCCTTGGGTCATTGATTCGTTCGATTTCTGCAAAGAGCTCTTTCATCATAAACCCCCCTCTTCTCTTGGGGAAAGTTTACCATATCTTTCGCTCTTTTAGCTATTTCTCATGCGTTTGACGTGGGGCAGTTCACTCTTTCGTTCTCCGGCTTTTTTTAACTTAACTAGTCTGGCCTGATTATGATAACAGACGCTACTGTGAAGGCTTTTGGGGTATCGTCACCTCCGTACCCGATTGGTCATGACAACTCTGACAATATGCTTCGCCGCCCAAACCCTGCTTTTCATGACATTCATAACACTGTTTCCACGGTTGTTGATTATTCATGACGGCATATCCATGTCCCTTCGGGCCATGAATCCATGTTTCTCTGGGCACTGAGGAATGCGGGTTTGATGGATCGCTATTTTGAGAAAGATAGAGAACCGCAATCAAGGTAGCCGCTAGGCTGAACGAAATGAGGGTTCTTATAACGCGTTTACGTTCCATCCAGGAAAGCACCCCCGTATTTAAGGTTTCACATTATTAAGGCAACGCTAAGTATTTCATTGAACTATAAGTTGGGTTATAAGAAAAACTTACAGGGTTTTAAGAACGATTCGGGCTTGCTCCAAGGTATGGTCGATGTCAGCGTCTGTATGTGCCGTTGATAAAAAGACGGCTTCAAATTGACTGGGAGCTAAGTAAATACCACGTTCTAACATTCCACGGAAGAACTTAGCAAACTGTTCCACGTCGGATGTGCAGGCGCTGGCATAGTCTTTGACGGGAGTGTTTGTGAAAAAGGCGGAGAACATCGCTCCAACAGCATTCACCCAAATCGGAAGTCCCGCTTCTTGAGCGATCTGCTTTAACCCTTCCGCAAGTTTCGTCGTCCTGGCTTGCAACTCTTGATAGGTCCCCGGCCGTTGTAACAGTTTTAAGGTTGCTAACCCAGCATTCATCGCTAATGGATTCCCGGAAAGGGTACCCGCTTGATAAATCGGACCGCTCGGAGAAATCTGTTCCATGAATCGGCGTTTTCCGCCATAAGCGCCCACCGGCAGTCCCCCGCCGATCACTTTACCCAGGCAGGTCAAATCCGGATCGATTCCAAAATGGGCCTGTGCCCCTCCATAACTGACTCTAAATCCAGTCATTACTTCATCAAAGATCAGTAATGCTCCATACTGTTCTGTTAAACGACGAATTCCTTTTAAGAACTCTTCTTCCGGTAAAACCACACCCATGTTGCCGGCGACGGGCTCCAGAATTACACAGGCAATCTCTTCTCCTTCACGCTTAAAGATCTCTGCTAACCCTTCAAGATCATTAAATTGAGCCGAGATTGTTGTGGCTGCCGTTTGGGTTGGAACCCCCGGCGAAGTTGGAACCCCAAAGGTAAGAGCTCCGCTTCCGGCCTTAATGAGAAGTTGGTCAGCATGACCATGATAACAGCCCTCAAACTTTACGATCTTGGATCTGCCGGTGACCCCTCGTGCCAAACGCAAGGCACTCATGGTCGCTTCTGTCCCTGAATTAACCATACGAATCATTTCCATAGAAGGATAGGCTTTTAAGACTTCTTCAGCCAATACAGTTTCGACCTCAGTCGGCGCACCGTAGCTTGTTCCCCGCTCTGCTACTCGCTTGATTGCTTCGACCACATCAGGATGAGCATGTCCCACAATTAACGGACCCCAGGAACCCACATAGTCAAGGTATTGGTTGCCATCAATATCCCAGATATGTGCTCCTTGACCCCGGTCAATAAAGACCGGGTCCCGCCCTACAGATTTAAACGCTCTGACCGGCGAATTCACCCCTCCGGGGATTACCATTTGAGCTCTTACAAAAGCTTGCCGGCTTTTTTCATCTACAAAATTCAAACATTATGTCCCCTTTCTAGTTAACCTCATCTTCTAAGAAATATTGCATACTGCTCTTTTTTAATTCGGCAACACTAAAGAGCATGGAATAAGTCTTTACACCGGTTGCCAAAGAAATACTCTTCATGATATCTTCACAATCCTTTGCTGAGCGTCCATGAATCATCGTAAAGAGGTTATAAGGCCAATCAGGGAGAGTGGGGCGCTGGTAACAATGACTGACTTCTTTAAAGCGGGCCATAATTTGACCGACCTTATCCGTCACCTCCGGATCAACCTGCCAAACTCCCATGGCATTGGCCACGAAACCTGCTTTTTGATGCCGAAGAACCGCACCGAACCGTCGGATGATTTTCACTTCCAATAACCGATTGGCAACTGAGATTACTTTGTCAACAGGCCATTGGAGCGTTTCAGCCAGGACAGTAAATGGGGTTGCGGAATCCGGCAGATCGCCTTGAATAACTCGAATCAGAGTGATCTCATCATTGGTTAATTCATAAGGAGGTAGTTCTTCCTTATGAGCGCCGAGCAAAACATTGTCTCCGGAATCATTCTGACTTTCTTCTTGTTCTATATCCTCCAGCGTACTGTCGAAATCAAAATTAACATTAATCTTAAATACCCGAGAAGCCGGTAAAGTATAGATATCGGCCAATTTCGTTTCTTCTCGTATGTTCTGGAGGATGCGTTCAGCGACAGCATGAGAGCGGGCTATAAGTGTAAACCAGACATTATAGGCATGATCACGCAGGTAGTTGTGCGTTACTCCAGGAAGTCCTTCCAAACGTTTGGCTAAGACGGAGATTTTCTCTTCCGGAACCTTGCCGGCACACAAGGTACTGTAATACCCTAAACGACGGGAATCAAAGACCCCCCCTATACGACGAATAATCCCCGCCTGTCGTAGGTGCCGAATCCGCTCAAAGGCGTCTTCTTCCGTTGTTCCCACGGCTTCCCCTAAGCTCTGATAAGGATAAACTGCAATAGGAAATTTATTCTGAATGGCATTCAGTAAGGCGCGGTCAATTGCATCCATACTGAACCCCCTTCCTTCCGTGATATAAGCACCACGGCTCCTCTGCCATATAATCCCCGTCATTATAGTAAGCAGCACGTGCACGGCAGCCGCCGCAAGCACGCTTATACTGACATGATCCGCAGCCGCCTTTGTAATCCAGGGTCCGCAGGGTCTGCAGAACTTCATTATTACACCAGATTTCATCAAAGGGGGTCTCCCGAACATCCCCCAAGGAAATATTCAGGTAAGCACAAGGTTGGACCTGTCCTTTCGGTCCGATAATACAATAAGCGGTCCCTGCTAAGCAACCGCGGCTAAAGCGCATATCGATCCCCATTTGTTTCGCGATCCGCATAAACTGAGGAGCACAAGTCGGCTTTAACTCAATATTTACGGTTTGTTGTTTCTGCATAATCCGAGTCAGTATATCTTCATAGGCCTCAGCCCTTAGAGACTCTTCCTCGATGGACACTGCCCTTCCCGTTGGTACAAGAAAGAAGAAATGATGAGCAACGGCCCCAATCTCTACAGCAAAATCCGTGATGGCTTCCACTTCATGGGCATTCCAATCCATCACTGTCGTGTGAATTTGGAAGGGCAGCCCAACTTCCCGGCAATTTTCCATTCCTTGTACTGCTCCGTCCCAAGCGCCCGGAAATTTTCGGAATTCGTCATGTTTAGCCTTGTCGAGTGAGTCTAAGGATATTCCCATTCCCATCGCACCAGCCTCTTTAAGCTGCTTAGCCAACTCCGGAGTGATGAGGGTTCCGTTGGTTCCGAATACCGGACGCAACCCTAACGAGGTGGCATGGGCCACAAGTTCGACGATATCCGGTCTCAACAGAGGCTCTCCTCCGCTGAAAATCATAATCTTGAAGCCAGCTTTAGCAATTTGCTCCAACAAGGTCTTTGCCTGGGTTGTGCTGAGTTCATCTTCGGCTTTGCACCCAGCATCACGATAGCAATGATCACAAAACATATTGCAATCATTGGTCGTATTCCAAGAAACGATCATGTTTAACGCTCCTCTCTAAGCCAACGCGCCACATCCAAGGCGTGATACGTAATCAGCAAATCCGCTCCTGCCCGCTTCATACTCAATAGGGCCTCCATAACAATGCGTTTTTCATCAATCCAGCCGTTGGCGGCAGCGGCTTTGACCATGGCATATTCTCCGCTGACATTGTAAGCCGCTAATGGCACGCCATATTTCTGTTTAGTGCGATAAATGATATCTCCGTAGGACAAAGCGGGCTTTACAATAATCATGTCAGCCCCCTCTTCAATGTCTAAATCTGTCTCCAGCATAGCTTCGTTTCCATTGGCCGAATCCATTTGATAGGTTCTGCGATCTCCAAACTGCGGCGTGGACCCGGCTGCCTCCCGGAAAGGTCCATAAAAACCCGAGGCGAACTTGGCCGAATAAGCCATAATCGGAATCTGTGAAAATCCTTCTTTATCTAACATTTTTCTAATGGCGGCAACTCTGCCGTCCATCATGTCTGAAGGAGCCACCATATCGGCACCTGCTTGGGCCTGAGAAAGAGCCGTCTTGGCAAGCAAGTCAAGGGTTGGGTCGTTCATAACTTGTCCGTTTTCTATCAGTCCGCAATGTCCGTGATCCGTATATTCGCACAAACAAACATCCGTGATGACATATAGATCCGGGTAATGCTGTTTGGCTAAACGAACTGCCTGTTGTACGATCCCATGCTCATGGTAAGCCCCCGAACCTACACTATCCTTGCTCTCCGGGATCCCGAATAACAAGACCGCCGGAACTCCCAGTTCCACGACCTCCCCGAGCGCCAGGATAAATTCATCGAGTGAAAAATTATAGATTCCGGGCATAGAGGAAATCTCCACCTTTTTCTTCTCTCCCGGCATCACGAACATAGGATAAATCAAATTCTCAATTCTAATATGGTTTTCCCGAACCATACTACGAATAGTTTCATTAACTCTTAAACGGCGTGGGCGCCTTTTTATTTCCATCTCAGGGACCTCCTCTGATAATCATGCAGGTTTGCAGACAATTCTTTGCTATAGCCCGATCTCCTGATCTGTCAAATAACAAGCGGGATCAGACTCCCAATAATCTCCGGTCACAGCTTCCGCACGGGTCCGGAAATTACCGTTGCACATGCTTAGGTATTGACATGATGCACAACGTCCTTTAAGCAGACCTTTACGATCTTTCAGACCAGCCAAGGTAGGATGGGTCAGATCCTTCCAAATCTCTCCAAATTTTCTCTCCCGGACATTGCCAAAGGTGATGTGCTGGGTAAATTGGTCAGGGTGTACGTTCCCCAAGGGATCCACTTCGCCAAAGGCTATGCCGGAACGATTTCCGCCGTTTAGTCCAATCAGATTCTTAATCCGTTCGGCCCTTGCAGGATCTTCATTCAGAGCCAGCAGATACATGTAAACCCCATCACAATGATTATCCACCGTCAGGATTTCCTTCTTTAGTCCACGTTCTTCGAAATCCCGAGTCCGCCGGATGATGGTATCCATTGCCCGACGGGATTCTTCAGGGGTCACATCCTCCGCAATCATCTGGCTGCCTCGGCCGGAATAAACCAAATGGTAGAAACAAACCCGATCAATATTTTCTGCTTCGATAAAATCAAAAATGTTATCCAATTCTTGCAGATTATGATGATTAATGGTAAAGCGCAGCCCTACCCGTTGATTAACAGCAACACAATTTTGGATTCCTTCCATTGCTGCCTTAAAAGCGCCCTCTTTCCCCCGGAATTTGTCATTAACATCCTGGAGTCCGTCCAGTGAAATACCCACATAGCCGACTCCGATTTCTTTAATCCTCCTGGCCACATCAGGCGTAATCAACGTACCATTGGTCGAAAGGGTTGCTCGTAAACCTTTGGCTGTTGCATATTCAGCTAATTCAAAGAAGTCAGGACGAATCAAAGGTTCGCCGCCGGAGAAAAGAAGCACCGGAACTCGAAACTCAGCCAGATCATCAATAAAGCGCTTGGCTTCGACCGTTGTCAGTTCATCCTGATATTTTTGGGCATCCGATTCCATATAACAATGGGCACATTTTAAGTTGCAGGTACGAGTCGAATTCCATACAACCACCGGTCCGGAACCTACGGTTGTCCCATTCTGAGACCCCAGCGAATGTTTGCTGTAACGGAGAGAGTCTCCGAAGTATTCCGTATCAAATAAGAGCTTTGTGACACTTATCATACTCTCATCCCTCCAATAAGGCTTTGACTAATCCCTGGATCGTATATTCATTTGCCTCTTTATAGATCGTCAGACCCAGTTTTCGAGCAGTGGCACTGGTAATAGGCCCGATGGAATAGAGCGAAACACCTTCCAGTAAAGAGATTTCTCCATCTAATAGCTCTACAAAATTACGCACTGTCGAAGAACTTGTAAATGTGACCCTATGAATTTCCTTCTCACGAAGCATACGCTGCAATTCTCCACGATTGGCATCTCCCAGAACCGTCCTGTAAAACGGGACATCCCAAACATCAAGCCCCATGGCCTTGAGAGATTCGGGCAAAACATCTCTGGCTTCTTCTGCCCTGGCCAGTAATACCTTTTGACCGGAAGATACCCGGCCCGCAAGGCCTTCCACTATACTCTCTGCTTTATATTCATCCGGAACATAGGCAGCCCGAAGTCCTCTTTTCTCAATTGCGGCTTGAGTAGCCGGCCCGATGGCAACGATCTCCAGACCAACTAAAGAGCGAACATCCCGCTCTTGAATGCTAAGCTCTTCGAAAAACGCCTCAACCCCGTTAACACTGGTAAAAATCAGCCAATTAAAATATTGTAAATTATTCAAAGCTTTAAGCAAATAGGCATTATCCGAGGGCGGAGCAATTTCAATCGTCGGAAACTCCCATGCCTCTCCGCCCAAAGCTTCAATCTCCTGTGTCAGCACGCTCGCCTGGTGACGAGCACGAGTGACCACTATCCTTTGCCCGAATAAGGGCTTCTTTTCGAACCATTTAAGCTTTTCTCTCAGTGAGACAACCTCCCCGACGATAATAATCGAAGGGTTGGTGAATTTCTGTTTTTTGACCTCTTCAGCAATAGTGTCCAGTTGCCCAACCAGAGCTCGCTGTTCAGGTCTGGTGCCCCATTGAATGATACCCACTGGGGTGGTTGGCTTTTTCCCATTTTCCATCAGTTTTTGCGCAATCAGAGGGAGGTTTTCCATACCCATGAGGAAGACAAGGGTTCCATGAGACCCGGCAAGGTGGTCCCAATGTATGCTGGTTTCATTCTTAGTAGGGTCTTCGTGGCCTGTTATAACTGCGAACGAAGAGGTCAGATCCCGATGGGTTACGGGAATACCGGCATAGGCTGGAACAGCAATAGCCGAAGTAATACCTGGCACCACTTCAAACTGAATCCCAGCTTTAAGCAAAGCTTCCGCTTCCTCTCCCCCCCGGCCAAAAACAAAGGGATCCCCCCCCTTGAGACGGGTGACTATTTTTCCTTCAAGCCCCTTATCCACGAGGACTTGGTTAATTTCATCTTGTTTTAGGGTGTGGCGATCCGGAGATTTACCCACATAAATGAGTTCACAATCGGGCCGGGCTAAGGTCAGGAGACGCCGCGAAGCTAACCGATCATAGACTAAAACATCTGCTTTAGCAATACATTCCGACCCTTTAACCGTTATCAACTTAGGGTCTCCAGGACCAGCACCCACTAAATATACATATCCCTTACTCAACATGAACACTCCTATCATCTTACCATTCAAATCCCAGACTTCGCGTTTACAAACGTGAATTTCTAAATTTCTTATCGTATTTCCGCTAATATCGAGGCGGCACCCAGGTCAATCAGACGATCAGCAACCTCAATGCCCACTGTTTCGGGATCAGTCCCTTTAGCCTCAGCCTTAATAAGGCGAAGCCCATCCAAGCTCGCCACCATTCCCCGAAGAACGATCTGCCCGTCTGCCACTTGTCCTAAAGCACCAATGGGGACTTGGCAGCCTCCTTCAAGTTTGCGCATTAATGTACGCTCTGCATGCACCGCTTGTTCTGTCGGAGTATGGTTTAGACGAGACAACAACTCTGCAATATCTGAACGTTTCTCATCAATTTCCACCGCTATTGACCCTTGCCCGACCGCTGACAGCATGATATCTTCCGGCAGAATCTGAGTGATCCGTTCTTCCCACCCTAACCGTTTAACACCGGCGGCTGCAAGGACAATGCCGGCCATATCAGACTCTTGCAGCTTTCTCCAGCGGGTTTGAAGATTTCCCCTCAAATCCATAAAGCTGAGATCAGGACGATAATGTTTAAGTTGTGATTTCCTGCGCAAGCTGCTTGTGCCGATGATCGCTCCTGAAGGTAAATCCTCGATCCGGACCCCGTTTTTGCTGAGAAAAACGTCCCGGGGCTCCTCCCTCTCACAAAAAGCACTTATGATTAATCCGGGAGGCAATAATGTCGGCATGTCTTTAAGACTATGAACCGCCATATCAAGCTCATCATTCAGCAGACCCTGTTCCAGCTCCTTAGTAAACAATCCTTTATCTCCGATTTTAGATAAGGGAACATCGAGAATCTTATCGCCCTTGGTTTTCATTGAGACAAGCTCAAAGTTGAGATCGGGATAAAGCTTAGTTAGTTGACTTTGTACCCACTCGGCTTGCCACATTGCTAATTGGCTGTCCCGAGTTCCTATGCGGATGTTCTTCATTCAGCCCTCCTATGAAACCCTTGCTCCTGGGATTTTTTTACGATCAGACTCGGGCGTGTGCCCGCTTCATTCACATCTAAATCAAATAGATTTTGCAATATTTCTGTATAGAGATGCCCTTGGCTGGTATTGGCATACTCTTTAAGATTAACAATTGGCAAATGCAAGAGATGATTAACAATAGAATTGGCCATAGATCGTATTGCTTTTTCCTGCTTAGGTGTTAACCCTGATAAATGCTCCAGGGCACGCTTTACCTGGAGATCTCGAATTTGCTCTCCTTTTTCTTGTAAAGCTAAGATCGTTGGGATAACAAATAATGAATTATGCCATTTAAGAAATAAGTCCATTTCTTCATCGATAATTTTCTCGGCTTGGACGGCTGCCAGCTCACGTTCTTGATGATGGCGGTCGACAACACCTCGCAAATCATCAATGTCAAATAAGGTGATCTGTGGTATCCGCCCTACATCAGGATGAATATCCCGGGGTACAGCTATGTCAATCAAGAGCATCGGGCGATTCTTCCGCTTCTCCATAATTCTCTGCATGCGTTCCGGCATCAACACAAAACGTTTGGCGGCGGTTGCAGAAATGACAATATCCACTTCCTCTAAATATTGATCAACATCATCAAGCCGTACCGCGCGGCCACAACATTCCTGTGCTAATAGAACGGCTTTTTCATACGAACGATTGGATACCAAAACCGTAGTAGCCCCAGCCGAAACCAAGTATTTTGCTGTCAGAGTACTCATTTCCCCTGCGCCCATAATTAAAATTCCTTTACCTTGGAGTTCTCCGAATTGTTGTTTCGCAAGCTCTACGGCTGTATAACTGATGGAGACAGGATGCTGGTCGATCAAAGTCTGTGTTCGTACCCGTTTACCCACTGCTAAGGCATTTTGAAAAAGCACATTGATTACCTTGTTGGTAACCCCGGCATCGTTAGCTTGTTGATAAGCAGTGCTAACCTGGCCAAGGATTTGAGTTTCTCCCCGGACCATGGAATCCAGCCCGGATACTACACGGTATAAATGGCGGACGGCATCATATAAGGTATGTGCATATAAGTAGTTCTCAAGTATGGTTTCCTCCAGCCCGTGATGACTGGCAAAAAACCCTTTAATTGAGCGGATCCCTGTTTCTACATCCGTTGTGGCGGCATAGATCTCCGTACGATTACAGGTACTGAGAATCACAGCCCCCAGAATTCCAGGGCAATCTCTTAGTTCTTTAAGAGCCTTCTGCATTTGAGAAGGGTGAAAACTCATTTTTTCCCGTATTTCTACAGGTGCGCTCCGATGATTTAATCCAATAGCGACAGGAAACACGTTTCTACCACTCCTTTCGCTTCGGTTAAGCGCTGGGCTTTGATAAGTTCTCTGACTTCGCCATCTGTCGCCCGGTTCCAAAAGACACTGCGTTTTTCAGGCGGCAATTCGGATTTAGCTTTAGTTCTCCATTCTTTGAGTAAGGTTAGATAGTCGGCCATTTCAGAGCCGTATAAGTTTTCTAACTCCGCTCGCACTTGACGCGCTACAATGGGGCTGCTTCCTCCTGTCGAGACGGCGATTTTAAGATCTCCTTGTTCCATAATGGAGGGTACTATAAAACTACATTTTTCCGGATCATCAACGACATTCACCAATCGATAATGAGCTTTGGCATCCCGTGACACTTGGGCATTAACTGTCTCGATCTCTGTACATGAAAAGACCAGCATAGCATCCTGAATATCGTCTGAGGAATATTCTTTTTCGATCCAGAGACATGTTTTTCCATCAATCAGTGTCTGAAGTTCCGGATCGAGACGAGGGGAGACAATGCGCACCAGGGCTCCATGATCCAAGAGCGTCTGAACTTTGCGCAAAGCTACATTTCCTCCACCGACGACCAAAACCGGCAGAGTGTTCAAGCCTATAAATATCGGATAATACTGCGACATAAACTCTAGTCACCTTCTCTAGCTTTTCTCTAGCCTTAAATTCGGCTTATTTAGACATTTTACCTGCAAAATCTTCAATCTTTAATTATCTACGTGAGAATAGTTAGACGAACCTGATTAATTGACTGCTGGCATAAGAATGCAAGCCTGGTAAAAAGTAATTCACTCCAAAGAACGTGAACAAAACTGCTGCGAAACCAAAGACGGTCATCCACGCCGCCCTCTTCCCCTTCCATCCATACATTAACCTGGCATGTAAATAAGCCGCGTAAATAATCCAGGTAATCAGTGACCAGGTCTCTTTAGGGTCCCATGACCAATATGTACCCCATGCGTAATTTGCCCAAATTGCACCTGTAATGATGCAAAGGGTTAGGAGTGGAAAAGCGAAACCAATGACTTTATACGACAGCTCATCAATTATTTCTAAAGCAGGGAAACGAGAGATAATTCCTTGTGAATTGGATTTCTCGTTTCCTTTGCCCAATTTTAGCAGATACATAATTCCTAATCCGAAGGATATGGCAAAAGCTCCGTAGGCTAATGTCGCGGTCAAGACGTGAAAGGTCAGCCATTTACTTTTAAGTGCCGGCGGAATCGCTTGAGCAATTCGTTCCTCCGGACCCATGCTCATTATAATAAACATCAAAATCATAAAGGCAATAGGCATGACAAATCCGCCAAGAGATCTTAACTTATAGCGATACTCTATAAACAGATAAACTAAGGTAATCCCCCAGACAAACGTCAATAAAAACTCATAGGAATTGGAAAGCGGCGGACGCCCTGCTATAATCATCCGCAGGATGATGGCCGCAGTGTTGGCAATTAAGCCAACAATGACAAGATACGTAGCAAATTGACCTATTAGTTCTTTTTTGGTACCCATCCAAATCCAATAAAATATCATACACAAAGTGTAAGCCATTAACATGACATAGAATGATGAAGTTTCAAGATTTTGTAATCCTTGATCCAACGTACTGATCCTCCCTTATATTCTCATCAGGATTTAAGTCTGAGCTATTTAGCCTGAATATCCTGAATCAAATCATCAAACTCTTGCTTGGCTCCACCTGCTGTTTTTCCGGCCATAGCCCCCATTGTCAGCTGACCGGATTCGAAAACACCTGACACAACCATCGTACGCCAATAAAATGATAGGAGCAGTCCTAACAACAATAAAGCACACCCTGTCCAAACGACAATAACTCCCGGGTCTTGTTTGACTTGTAATCCGGTAAATCCGGCATTACCGTCCAGGGTTAACTTATACTCACCCTGAATGTCAATGGTTTCCCCAGCACTGATTTGCCCTGTTTGTACAGGTTGGACCCCTTTTCCTTTATAGACTCTATAAAGCATCATGGGCTTCTGCGGGTCGCTCCTAATTGCTTCGGCAATCAGATAGAGATCTGTACCTGGCGCTTGAAAGTAATTTCCGCCGTGATCTTGTAGAACCACAGGGATCTTTTGATCTTTGATGTCAACAGTTAGACGAGCACCATTGGCAAAACTTGACTGATAAAATGTCACGCCTTTGTATTTGAGGGGATGATTAACTGAGATTGTTTGACGGGTTATTTCCTGTCCATTTTCAATAATACTCATATCCGTATACCAATTGTCCCGTTCTCCATTGGCTAAAATCCGGTCCTCAGCAGAATAGATATGTACGCTGAAATCTTGTTTAACCGTTCCTTTTGATACATTGATCGAGCTTATAGGTATGGTTGTCCCAGCACCGACCATAAAGAAACCCTTAAAGCCCATAGTTGTTCCCATGATCGCTCCGATTACTAAAACAACAAACGAAATATGAGAAATAAGTGACCCCCAATTTCCCCACCGTCTTTTGATCGCTATGAAACTCCAGCCTTTGTCTCCGACTGTTGTTGTAACCTTGAATCCCTTTCTTTTCAGCACATTTTGCACAGACGTCTTTAGAGACTCACTCTCGCCAGGGATTGTTGTTCTAATTTTATTAGGCACTGATGAAACGGTCTCAGGAGATTTAAGAGCAAAGGTTCTATTGTAGATTCCCTGAAAACGCTGTAAACTGCAAACGATTAAATTAATGCAAAGCAGACCTAATAACAAGCGAAACCAGATTGTACTATAGACTTGGGTAAAGCCAAGCATTTGCCAGAACTGTCCTACAGCTTTGGCTTTCTCAGGTTCTATGTTCGCTTGAGGAAACACAGTTCCCAAACCTGAGGCAAGAGCTACTAGTCCCAATAACACAAGACCTAACTTCATTGAGCTGAAAACGCGCCATATATCTTCCACAATGCCCTCGCGCTGTTCCTCCACTAAATCCCCTCTTTTCTGACAATGTCCATGATTATTATGGAAAACCAAGCAAATGTTTCAATCGGTTTATTATACCCCAAAAAGAGTTGTATATGAAGTTAGGCGAGGGCAGAGGGGTTAGTAACACCTTCTATCAGCAAAGAATGTTTGAAATTGATATTGTCCATAAAGGAAATTTTCAGATCGCTGCTCATTGTGGACTTAAGAATAGCAGAAAACATCTCATTGATAATTTCAGGAGGAATATCTCGTCTGAACTCGTTTTTGTTTTGCCCTTCTACAATAATACTCGCTAAAATCTCCATAAATCGATCTCCATGGGGCGGTTCTTTATCCACTTTATCCGAATTATGGTAAAACTTCATATATAACCCTATCAGCTGCCGGTTCTCGCCATGGGTCTTGCCAATAACTTGCAGGATTTTGGATAGCTTTTGGGTTGAATTTAAGGTTGATGCCTGTATATCTTCACATGTTTGACTTGCCCTGTCTATTCTTTCAGCAAGGCAGTATTTTAAAATAGCTTCTTTGGAGTCGAAGTAATTATAAAAAGTACCTGTTCCAAGAGCCGCATTTTCCATTATTTCCGCAATAGTGGTTTCATTGAAACCTTTGCTGAAAAATAATTTGAGAGCTATTTCTGCTATCGTCTTTCTTGTCTGCAGTTTCTTTTTCTCGCGCCTGCTTATTTCCTGCGGCATAATGCCCCCCCTTCAGAGATTACAATGGTCAAACCAGCAAAAGTGAATCGCTTCACAATTATTATATTAACAGATACATAAGCTGTCAATAAAAAATGAATGCATTCATTTTTTATTCATAAGTTGTGCCGCAAAGCGGCATGTGGATCTGATAGTACCAAAAAGCCCTGCAGACGTGCCGCAGGGCCTAATTAATCCTTATGGACTTTCATGCTTTCTTCTAAAACTTGCGAGTCCGAATAAACTCAGCAAGTTCTTCCAAGGCTTTACGTGTCGGAATTCGGGGTAATTCTTGAAGATGTCTTTTAGCCTTGGCAATATATGAATCCACAAGCCGCATAGACTCATCAATCGCCCCGCTGGATTTTATTAATCCTATCGTCTCCCAGACTTCATCATCCGTTTTATCCATCTTCTTAAGCAACACCTTTAACCGAGAGGGCTCTGACGTTGATTTAAGCGCCAGGATCATAGGTAAAGTCATGATTCCCTGGTGCAAATCCCCTCCAATCGGCTTACCGAATTCGGAAGGCTTGGCTGTAATATCTAAAACATCATCGACAATTTGAAAGGCCATTCCCAATGAATGACCATACGCACCTAATGCCCAGACCTGACGCTTAGGAGCACCTGAAACCAATGCCCCTAATTTGCAGCAGGCAGAAATCAACAAGGCTGTTTTACGTTTGATTCGATAATAGTACTGTTTTAGTGTCTGCTCCACATCAAAGGAGCATTTTATTTGCTGAATCTCTCCTTGGCACATTTCAACACTGATCTCGGCTAAAATCCGTGCGACCTCCGGATGATCAATCTTAGAGATGAGAATCAGGGATTTAGCTAACAAATAATCCCCTGTTTCTACAGAAACGATATTACCCCATTTCGCTTTAACCGTGGCTCGTCCTCTTCTGGTCATCGAGGCATCCACCACATCATCATGAACTAGGGAAGACATATGAATAAGTTCTAAGGCCATCGCTACCGGCATTAAACGCTCTAAAGGATAGCCAAAAAATTTCCCGGCTAAAAGCGTAAAAGCCGGGCGCAATCGCTTACCACCTGCAGCCAATAAATGGACAGCAGAATCTTGGAGAATCGGATAGTCCGTCTCCACGAATTTAGTCAGTTCTTTTTCAACCCGTTGTAGATCTGAATTTATCTGATTAAAGAGCCAGAGTTGTTTCAAAACCGATTCACCTGCTCGCACCCTTTTCTTCATAAGATACCATATCTAATGGCAATTCCGCCAGTGGGTCTTTCGGAGCTTCATCTTCGTATGTCAGTAAATCCTCGTCCGATTTATGATCTTCCGCCTCATTTTCTGAGACATCTGTATCCTTCTCAGTACCACGTGACGAAGTAGTCTGTTCAAATGCTTTGTTCATAATATTAGTCGGAGCATCTATGGTACTTTTAAACTCTTTTGTCAGTTCGTTGGTCGCTTTGCGAATTTCAAAAACAAGTTTACCAATTGAACGAGCAATGACCGGCAAATCCTCTGGCCCAAACAAAATCAGTACAACAACCAGTATTAAGAGGATTTCACTCATACCCATGTTTTACTCCCCCTTTATTCACTTTAAAGCCAGCTCTTTTTCTCGACTGCGGGCGACAAGGTAGCCCAGCCAAATACTAATCTCATAGAGAAGATACATTGGCCCAGCCATGAGGAGCTGAGTCAGTAAATCCGGCGTTGGCGAAACTACGACCGCCAATATGACGATTGTAAGTATAGCCCAACGTCTCTTTGTAGCTAACGCCTGAGGGCTCAAAATGCCAATCCGAATTAAAACCAACAAAACAATGGGGAGTTGGAAGACCAAACCAAACGTCAGGAACATGGTCGCAAGAAAGCCAACGTAAGATGTTTTAGTCAATAATGGAGTATAGGAAGTTACAGCATCACCGCCAACAAAAAGCAAGAACTTAAGCCCAATCGGCAGTACAACGAAAAAACACAACCCGACTCCTGCCAGAAATAAAACGACTGAGCTGGGAAATATAAGATATAAGTATTTCCGTTCAGTTTGCTTTAAAGCGGGTAATACGAAACTCCAAATCTGCCAGACAACCACCGGAAGTGCCAGAACAATGCCAATAAGTAAAGAGACTTTAACCTTAACTAGCATCGGTTCCAAGGGGGTTGTCGTGATGAATCTGATTTCTTGTAGCTGGGTTACCGGAGCCGCGAGATAGGCAAAGACAAGATCACTAAAAAACCAACCGATAACGGTGCCTATTAATATTGCATAGGCCGATATAATCAGTACCTTACGTAAAGCTTTCAAGTGCTCCACTAAAGGTAAATTAGCTTCATCGAGCTGTCGCTTACGCCTGCGCATCCGCCTACACTTCCTTCCTGTACACCTTTAAATACTCGTAATGGGTATTGCGTTGCACAGCCTGGTAACCGGCATCCTCGATACAACGAATAATCTCCTGTAACGGGACACGAGTTTGAACACCGGCAGCTCGAACCACATTTTCTTCTAACATGGTACTCCCAAAATCATTTGCTCCAAAACTTAAGGCAACCTGAGCCATCTTGGCTCCTTGGGTGACCCATGATGCTTGGATATTGGACACATTGTCCAGCATCAAACGCGCAACGGCCAGTGTCCTCAGATACTCAACC